>NZ_CP046535.1:4057500-4277500 GCF_009739515.1 Sphingomonas profundi | reverse complement strand
CAGGTGGCGCCACCTGCCCGCCCGAATATCGCGCCGGAGGAAGCCTGCGCGCCGCTCAACGGGTCGAGGCCAGCTGCACGCTGCCGCCCTTCGCCTGCGCCGATGCCAGCCGCGCCTCGGCGCCCGCCCGTGCGCTCTGCCGGCATGCGATCACCGACGGGCGGTTCGACGGGCCGACCGGGCCGCACACCTCCGTCACCGCGTTGCGGATGCGACGCGCCATCGTGGCCTGCCCGGCGGCGCTGGAAAGATCGAGGTCGGCATAGGATATGGTGCGGCTGATCGGCTCGGCCCGCAGCGGCGCGGCGAAACCGATGGTGGCGACGGTGGCGATCAGGGCGGCGGCACCGGCGATCGCGCGGTTCTTCAGGCTGTACATGATGGTCTCCTCATCTTCGGGTTGGTGATGCGGAGACATCAGCAGGAAGCGTGCCAGGTTGAAAAAGGCGGCAATCGCGCGAGTTCTTCTTGGGCCTTGAAACAAGCGGCGCCATCTATTGGCAAAAGTTACGCGTCGATGGCGCATTCCGCCAACCCGGCCGCGATCGGCAGCCATATCGGCCGCCGATCGCCTGTGCGGCGCCGCTACTGCCGCACCACCGGCCGCTCGCCGTCGCCGATGATGGCGAAGGCCGCCCAGTAGAAGGGGTGCGATGTCTCGACGCCCTCCATCAGCGCACGCTGGCCGGTGCGCAGCGCCTGGGCGATCGGCGTGCCCGGCGGCGCGGTGAAGAGGCTGCGCATCAGGCGCTTGGTCGCGTCATAATCGTCCGGGATCGGCCAGTGGCTGGCGATCACCGATCGCGCGCCGGCGCCCACGAAGGCGCGCACCAGCCCGTCCAGCGCGAAGTTGCCGCCCGTCGTGATGCCGGCCTCGCGCGTCGCGTCGATCGTCGCCATGCCGGCCGTGTCGCAGGCGGAGAGCACGATCAGGTCCGCGTCCAGCCGCAGGTCGTATATCTCGCGGAAGCTGAGCAGCCCGTCCGACTCCGCATCGCCGAAGGAGGTGACGAGCGCCGGCCGCGCCGGGCATTGCGGCCGCGGCGCCGTCACCAGCCCGTGGGTCGCGAAATGCAGCACGCGGTAGCGGTTCAGGTCGGTCCGCGCCTTCAGCGCCGTGTCGGTGAAGGCGGCGTCGGTCAGCACCTCGCTGCGCGCCTTGCCGATGATCTGGCTGGCGAGCATCAGCTCGGTCGGCTGGATCGGGTTCTTCCAGACCTCCGGCGGCCAGTCGCACTCGGAAGCGGGGCCGGTCGCCGCGGCCGCCTGCAGCAGCCGCGCGGCGCGCGACGGTATCGCATTATGGCCAAGGCCGAGATAGGCGAGCGTGCCGCGCGAGGGCGCGATCGCCCGCACGTCGACGAAGGAGCGCGGCGACACCGCCGTCGTCACGTCGCGGTCGCGCCCCAGCCAGGCCACGCCGCGAAAGTCGAAAGCGTCGGCCTTCGGCTTGGCGAGGCGCGCCGCATAGGCGTCCACCCCGGCCTGCTCCGTCACCAGCAGGGTGGGCGGCAGCTGCAGCATCGGCCCGTCCGGCTCGAACACCAGGTTCTTCGTCGCCGTCAGCCCGGCGCCGAACGGCTCGAACAGCGCGAGGTAGAGCTTGCGGGCGAGCGGCAGGTCGAACGGGTAGGTCTGCGGCACGCCGTTCTCGATCGTCACGATGCTGGCGCGCAGCTTCGCCACGTCCTCCTCCAGCGCCCGCGTGGTGGTCGCCACCTTCGCCGCGCGCGCGGCCGTGGGGGTCACGAACATCGCGTAGACGTCCTGCCCGATCACCCGCATCAGATAATAGGCTTCGCCCGGCTTCAGCGCCTTCTGCAGTTCGTCGAGGGTCAGCGCCGTCGGCGCCAGCACGCGGTAGCGCGGATATTCGGCCAGGCGGGACTGGATCGTCGTCTGCTCGGCTTCCGTCGCCGCCAGCCGCGCGCGTGCCTCGGCCAGCGCGCTTGCCTCCTTCGAGGCTGGCGCCGGATCGGCCGCCGCCAGCCGCGCCACCTCGCCGGTGGCCCGCGCCACATCGCGGGATAGCGTCACCGATTGGCGGAACAGGGTCGATGCCTCGTCGTCGCCGCCGGAAAGCTCGCGGGCGAACACCGCCTGCGTCTGGGCGACGCCGGGGCGGACCAGGATCTGCGACGCGGCGAACATCGCCGCCGCCGCCTTCGGGTCGCCGTCCACGCGCGGCGCGAGCAGGGCGAAATAGGGGCCGATCAGGCTGCGCATCGTCGCCGCCGATCCCGGCAGGCGCTGGCTCTCCGCCACCACCTCGCCATAGAGCGCCAGCGCCCGCTCGGCCTCGCCACGGCGGGCGAGAAAGGCTGCCAGCCGCGCCCGCGCCGCCAGGGCGCCGGCCGATTGCGGATAGTCCGTGTCCAGGATGCGGGAGGCTTGGGTGAAGTCCCGCTCGGCGCCGGCATAGTCGCGCTGCGCCTCGCCGATCAGCGCCATCTCGGCATAGCCCTCGGATCGCATGAACGCGGTCGAGGCCACCCGCCCCTCGCGCACCGCCGCCAGCATGCGGCTGGCCTGCTGGAGCGCGGCGAGCGCCTGCGGGTAGCGGCCCTGCAGGCGCAGCGCCACGCCGCGCAGCTGCGCCGCCTGCCCGTCAAGGATCGCCGCGCGCTCGGCCGGGCGCAGCCGCCGGTCGATGCCGCCCAACCGCTCCATCGCCGCGTTCTGGCGGTTGATCTGGTCGGCCAGCGGCGGGCTGATGACACCGCTGGCGATCGACTGGTCCGCGCCGCTGCCGTCCAGCGCCATCACCGGCGTGTCGAGCGCGGTCAGCGCCGCTTCGGCGCGGCGCTGGTTCAGCTGGTGGATCGCGCGATAGTTGCGCAGCAGCCGCCCAGCGATCGGATCGCGGGTCGCCCCACCCTGCTCGGCCTGGGCGAACAGCCGGTCGGCGGCGGCGAAATTGCCGAGATTGGATTGCTGGATGCCGGTGCCGATCAGATATTCGCCCGATCGGCCGGCATTGGCCCCGCCCGCGCCGCGCTCCACCAGCGTCTCGAAGAACTCGGCCGATTCGGCGAAGCTGCCGGCATTGTTGCGCTCATAGGCCTGCGCCAAGGCGGCGTCGGGGTCCAGCGCGCCGGCCTGCACGCGGGCGAAGGCGGCGGGGTCGCCCGCCTCGGTCGTCGCCACCTCCACCGCGCCCGTCACCGGCGCATCGGCCACGATCGTGCGCAGGCCGAGCCGCAGCGCCGAATCATAGCCGCCGAGCCCGTCGGCGAGGAAGGTCGTCCGCCCTCGCGTCACGGCATAGCCGCGATAGGTGACGCGGCTCTCGGCGCCGGTGCAGGCGGTCATCGCCACCGCGCCCAGCCCCTCGATCTGCACCGGCGCCGGCGGCCGGCACTCCAGCTTGCCCGGCCGCCCGGCCAGGATCGTCGCCAGCGCATCGCCGCCCGTGCCGCGCAGCGCGTAGAGATTGCCCACCGCCGCCGCCGCATCGCGGCAGGTGATGCCGTAGCCGCGATCGAACATGCCCTTCAGCACGGGGTCCAGCGGCCGCGCCTGGGCCGTGCAGAGCACCCCGGCCGATCCGATGCGGAAGGTGTCGCGCACCGCGATGCCCGCCGCCGGCGCCGGACCCGGCACCAGCATCAGGCCGCCGATCGCCGCCAGCGCGATCCCACGCGCCACGCCGCTCATCGCCCGCCCTCCGCGCCGGCGGGTCGCCGGCGCTCGTCGTCCTCGCCGCGGCTGCCGGCGGCGCCGTCCGCGTCGCCGCCCTCCCACAGGCTCGCATTGCCGCCGCTGCCGAACGGATCGGTCACGATCGAGTCGGTCGTCAGCGCGGCGGAATCGATCACCGTCGTCAGCCGCACGTCCGGCACGGCGGCCACGCCGCCCTCGTCCGCCGCCTGCGACAGGGCGCCATCCACGATGCCCAGCACGTCCGTGCCGATCGTCACCTCCGCCATCTCCTGCTCGGGCGGGCGCACCGTGCCGCCGCCACCACCGTTGCACGCCACGCTCGCCAGCAGCGCGCAGCCGTTCACCACCGAGAAGTCGGCGAAGCCGGAGAGCGGACCGGCCTGAGTTCCCTGCGGCTGGAAGCTGATCGCCCCGCGCGTATCGGCATTGGAGCGGAACATGCCCGCCTCCCCCTGCACCCGCCCGTAGATGACGACGGCCAGCGGATCGGCGGCGCCATCGTCTGCGATCCGCCGGGTCACGCTCATGCCGCCGCTGCCGGCGGTGAAGCCGCCGGCAAGCGCCGCCGTGCCGCTATTCTGGATCACGATCGTGTCCGTCGCCGCGAGTTCGAGCCGCCCGGCCTGGATGAAGCCTTCCGCCCGCGTCCGCGCGGCCGGCGCGCCGATCGCGGCGATCGCCGCCGCCGGCTCGATATCGTCGAAGTCGGTCGCGTCGGCCCTAGCGAACAGCGCCGCGTCGGCCGAGGCGATGTCCACCGCGCTGATCGCCAGACGCCCGCTCAGGGCCTCGCCCGCGCCGAACAGCCCGATCGATCCGGCATCGGTGACGAGGTCGAAGCTGTCGGCGGCGTTGAGCACCAGCGCGTTGCCGGCGGCCGCATTGTTCATCCGCACCGCGCCCAGCACGCGGATGTCGCCCAGCGAGGTGATGGTGAAGGCGCCGCCCGCCGCCGTCAGGTTCGCCGCCTGGCCGCCATCGGTCCCCACCAGCGTCAGGTCGCGCAGCACGATCGGCTCGTCGCCGCTGCCGAACCGGGTGGACTGGCCGAAGGCGATCGATCCGCCGCGCAGCTGGGCGATCTCCGCCGCGTCCAGGGTGAAGCCGGCAGCGCCGTCGCCGCCGCTGCCGCCCAGGGTCGTCGGTGCCGCCGTGCTGAGCGTGCCGATGGCGATCGTCTGGGTCGCGGCACCGCCCACGGTGATGCCGCGCGCCAGCGCCAGATCGGTGCCGAACAGCTCGATCGCCGGGCCAGCCACCGATCCGTTCACCGTCAGCGTCCGGCCGAACAGGCGCACGCGCTGCGCCCCGTCCAGCGTGCCGTCGAAGCGGGCGGCGCCGTCCACCGAGGCGCGGATCAGCCCGCCGCTCACCGGCCCCGCCACCGTCACCGCGCCCGCCAGCAGGATGCTGCCGGCATCCGTCGCGAAGCTGGGCAGGAAGTTGCCGTCGGCGCCGATCCGCTCGCGGTTCGTCGTTCCCGCGAGATAGACGAACGCGCCGTCGTTGCGCGACGCCGTCAGCGCGCCCGCCGCCAGCCCCCTGTCCGCCAGCAGCGCGATGCTGCCGCCGGCCGTGATCGGCCCACCGGCATCGATCCGCCCGCCGGTGGCGATCAGCAGCGTGTCGGTGCCGGTCGTCATCTGGCCGAGCGCGATGTTGCCGGCGGTGTCCACCGTCAGCCGCCCGCGCGCCACGCTGGCGCCGGCGATCGTCACCGCGCCGGTGCCGCCGACATAGGCGGAGGTGCCAGCGCCGATCGCGCCCAGGCTCGCCCCACCGCCGCTGTCGATCGAGAGCGCGCCGCCCGCCGTGATCGCCTGCGCCGTGGTGGCGCCGCTGCTGGCGGAGCGGAAGGCGCCCGCCGAAACCGGCCCGCCCAGCGCGATCGTGCCGCCGACACGCACCGGCGCGGCGGCCAGGATCGGCGTCGGATCGAACCTGTCCGTGGCCGGGTTGAAGCTGGCCGGGAACTGGCTGGCATTGCCGATATAGGCGGTCCCGCTCTCCGCCACGCTGATCGCGCCCGTCGCCACGTTGGTCACGGCAAGCAGCAGGGCGCTGCCGCCCCGCGCCGTCAGCGCCCCGGTGGCGATGCCGGCGCTGCGGGAGAGCAGGCCGATGCCGCTCGCGGAATCGATCGCCCCGATCGTCAGGCTGTTGCCGGCGATGATGCCGATGCCGCCGAAGGCGCCGCGCACCGGGCCGTTCACCAGCGTGGCGCTCGCGATCGTCACGCCGCCGCCGGCGCGCACGTCGATCCCGTCGTCCACCGTGCGCAGCGCGCCCGTGGCGATCGTGCCCGCAGCCGACAGGGCGGTCAGCACGATGCCGTCCTGCACGCTGATCGCGCCGGTGGTGATCGTGCCGCCGGTGGAGGCGAACGCCACCTCGTCCGCCACGATCGCGCCGGTGCGGATCGCCCCGTCGCTCAGCAGCGCCAGCGATGCCGGCGTCGTCACGTCGCCAAGGGTGATGGCGGCGCCGCTGTCCAGCGCGATGCGCGTCGTCGCATCGATCGCGCCCAGCGCCACGCCGCCCTGCGCCGCCGCCAGCAGGTTGCCGGTGGCGATCGGGCCGGTGCTGGTGAAGCTGCCGCCGATCCGCACCGGCGTCAGCCCGGTCAGGATGGCGGTGTCGAAGCCCGCCTCGTCGTCCGCCAGCACGGCAGCGAGGGCCGGCGTGGTCTCCAGCATGGAGGCGTTGGCGACGAACAGGCTGTCCGTCGCGCCGCGCCCGGTGGTGGCGCCGGCGAAGGTCACGCCGGTGCGCGCCAGCGCCACGATGCTGGAGGGCGTCGTCACCGTGCCTGCCGTCACGCTGCCGCCGTTGGAGGCGAGCGCCACCAGCCCCAGGCTGGCGATGTCGCCCACCGTCAGGTTGCCGGCATCGGCGCCGATCTCGGCCGCGTAGACGTTGAGGTCGCCGTCGCCGCCGCTGAACAGTTCAGCCGTCCGCACGCCCGCCACGCTCACCGCCTGCCCGCCCAGCACCTCGATGAACTCGCCGGTCAGGGTGCCGGTGACGATGCTGCCGAAGGGTCCGTCGCCCAGATCCGTGCCGTCTATGTCGATGTTCAGGCCCAGCACGTCGCCCAGCCGGATGTCGCCGTTCGCCGCCACCGTCACCGCGCCAGACGCACCGTCGCCAAGCCCTTCCGGGGAGGTCAGCGCGGTCAGGTTGCCGGCGGTCAGCGATCCGCCCGCCGTCAGACCGATCGCGTCGGCCGCGCGCACGGCGCCGATCGTCATCGCGCCGCCGGCGGTCAGATCCACCGATCCGCCCGCCGCCGTCACGTCCAGCACGGTCAGGTCGCCGCCGCTGGTGGCGGAGACGGACAGGGCCGAGCCGATCGTGCCGGTGGCGATGCCGCCGCCAGCGGTGAGATCGACGGAGGCCGCGTCGATCGCCCGCGTCTGTATCCGCCCGCCGACGACCAGCGCCAGGCTGCCGCCCAGCACGATATCCTCGTCCGCCAGAAAGTCGCCGCCCAGGGTGGCGAACAGGCTGCCGATGTCGGTATCGCCGCCGCCGCCCGTGACCGGGCCGGTCGCATCCTCGTCCACGATCGTGCCGCCGGCCGTCAGGACCGCGCTGTCGATCGCCAGCACGCCGCCCTCGCCGGTGATCAGGCCGATGTCGCCCACCGCCGTCATCGCCAGGGTCGGCACCGTCAGCGTGCCCCCGGCGACGCTCAGCCGGCTGATGAAGCCGGTCGGCGCCACCGCGCCCGCCGTCGTCGCGAACAGGTTGGTGACGCTCACATCGCTGTTAACCACGTCGATCTGGGTCACGCCGCCCACGGTCGCGGCGGCCGTGTCGCCGCCGGTGGCGCCGGTGTCCGTGATCAGCTGCTGGATGGTCGTGCCGCCGCGCGTGGCGGGTGCGTTGAAGCGGTTGGTCGCCAGGAGGACGGCGCTGCCGCCCTCGCCGCGGCCGCCGGCGCCCGCACCGCCATTGCCGCCGACCCCGCCCGCGCCGTTGACTAGGATGGTGACGAGATCCGCCGTCACCGGCGCGCCGCGCGAGAGCAGGGTGTAGCCGCCGGCGATGCCCGCGCCGCCGGCGCCGGCGATCCCGCCCGCCGCCGCGTCGCCACCCCCGCCACCTTCGCCGAGGGAGCAGATGAAGACGGAGCCGAACGTCGCCGATCCGGTGGCGAAGGTCGAATCGGCGCCGCTGAACGTGCCGGTATTGCCGTCGCCGCCGGTGCCGACCCCGCCGGTGCCGCCGGTGCCCGCCTCGCCTGCCGTGTTGACCGCCCCTCCGGCGCCGCCGTTGCCACCGTAGCCGTCGGACGAGATCGTCGCCTGGTTGACCGTCAGCAGGCCGTTGCCGGCCGCCGCCAGCAATTCGGTGCGCCCGCCGGTGCCGGCGCCGCCCGCGCCGCCGGCCAGCCCGGCCGCGCCGGCGCTGCCACCGCCGCCTTCGCCGGAGGCGTCGACCTCGATCGTGTCGAGCAGCAGCCGGCCGGCAGCGGTGGCGGCGGTCGCGCGCGTCGCCGCCGTCACGATCGATCGTCCGCCGGTGCCGGCACCGCCCGCGCCGCCGCCTGCCCCGGTCGTCGTCACGAGGGACTGGCCGCCGAATCCACCGGTATAGACGATGACGCGGCCTGCGGTGGCATCCAGCGTGCCGTTGACGGCGGCGAGGTTCGCAAGGCCGCCGGCGGCGCTGCCGCCCGCGCCCGTGCCGTAGCCGGTGCCACCACTCGCCTCCGCAGTCAGCGTTGTGCCGGTGCCGAGCACGATCGTGCCGTCCTGCGCGATGATGACTGCGCCGCGCCGCCCCTCGGTGCTGTCGCCGCCCTGCCCCGCGCCGCCCGTGCCGCCGGCGCCCAGATTGGGCGCGCCGCCGCCACTGCCGCGCGCACTTACGATGGTGGATCCGCTCACCCGCACGGTGCCGCCCTGCGCCGTGCCCAGCCGGGCTAAACCGCCGGTGCCGCTGCCGCCTGTTCCGCCGGGGCCGCCGAGCCCGCCGAAACCGTCGCTGCTGTTCGTGAGGTTGGCGGCCGTCAGGGTTCCGCCCGCCGCCGTGATGGTGCTGGTGCCGGCCACGCCGGCGCCGCCAGCGTTGCCCGCGCCGCGGGTTGCGAAAATGCCTACGTCGCCACCCCGGCCGGACGCCCCGGCGAAGATCGCGGCCGCGCTGATCGTACCGTTGGCGGTGATGCTCAAATTGCCGCCGATGCCGTTGCCGGCGATCCGGTCGCCCGCGTCGCGGGTCTGGCCGCCGATGCCGATGGCGCTCACCTGCAGGGTCTGGCCGATCGCCAGCCGCCGCCCGGTGGCGACCCGCACGGTGACGTCGCCGCCGGTCGCGTCGCCGCCGTCGCCCGTGTCGGTGTTGACGATCAGGCCGCCGCTCGCGCCGGCGCTGCCGATCAGGCTGTTGGTCACGACGATGTCGCCGCCGCTCGCCGCCACCTCTACCTGTCCGCCCAGGGCGGGCGCGGCGGCGCCGTCGCTGCCCACCGAGGCCATGCCGCCGGCGTTGAGCGTGGCGCTGGCGAGCGTGATGTTGCCGGCATTGGCGAGGATGTTCGCCGTGCCGCCGCGCGCCGTGCCGCCGGCGCCGGTGGAGGCCCGGTTGGTGATCGTGCCGCCCGACGCGGTCGCCGAGAGCGACGCGGCGCCGCTGCTCACCGATCCGCCGCCGCCGGTGCCGTCGGCCATCAGCGAGACACCGATCTGCACCGTGCCGCCCGTCCCGGCGCCGGCGGCGTCGGCGCTGTTGCCGCCGTTGCCGTTCGCGCTCAGCGAGACCGGGCCGGAGAGCGCGGCCGTGCCGCTCGATGCGCTCAGCGTCGCAAGGCCGCCGGTGCCGCGTCCGCCGGCGCCGCCCGTGCCCAGCTTGTCGCCACCCGTGCCATTGCTGGCGATCGTCACGACGTCCGCCGCCGTCACCCGGCCGCGTGGCGCGAACAGCTGGCTCGTGCCGCCGTTTGCCAGGCCGCCGGTGGCGCCTGCTCCCGCACCCGCGCCGCCGGTGGCGCTGGCGGCGAGCGTGGCGGTGCTGCCCAGCGTGATCGTGCCGGTGCCAATCGTGCCGATCAGGCCCTGCCCGCCCGTCGCCGCGCCGCCGTTGCCGGCAAATCCCTCGCCGCCGAAGGCCGATCCGTCCACCTGCGCATTGCCCGTCACCGTGGTCGATCCGGTGCCCGCGCCGATGTTGGCGAGCCCGCCCCTTGCCGCGCCGCCGGTCACGCCCGCGCCGCCGTTGGCCTGCGCCACCAGCTGTGCCACGCCGCCGGCCGAGATCGCCCCGTCGTTCGAGACGAAGCGCACGTCGCCCGCCTGCGCCGTGCCGCCCGCGCCGCCGGAGGAGGCGCCGCCGATGCCGTTGGCGCTGAGGAAGGCGTTGCCGCCCACCGCCACGCTGCCGCCGGTCCCCTGCGAGATCGAGGCCGTCAGGCCGGTGCCCGCACCCCCCGCCGATCCCGCGCCCAGCCCCGCGCCGCCGACGCCACCCGCGCCGATGTCCGCCGAGCCGAGCGTGATCCGCCCGCCGCCGTTCGCCGTCACCCGTGCGTCCGCGCCGCTGCCCGCCCCGCCGGAGCCGGTGCCGCGCGTCACCGACCCGCCCAGGCCGATCGCCTCGACGCGGGCATTGCCCGTCACCGCCAGCACGCCGCCGTCGATCGCCTGGAGCAGGGCGGAGCCCGCCTGCCCCGCGCCGGCATCGCCCGCGCCGCCGGTCTTCGTGCCGCCCGTCGCCTGCGCCGCCACGAACAGCGACGCGACCGTCACCGCGCCGCCGGCGCTCAGGCTCGCGCTGCCGCCGTTGGCCGCGCCGGCCGTCGTCGCCGCCGAAGCACCGCCGCGCGCGCCGGCCGTCAGCGTCGTCGCGCCGGCCGTCAGAGTCGTGCCGGCGTTGGTCTGCACGATCGCCGCGCCACCGGTGGCGGCGCCGCCCGACGCGGTAGCGTTCGCGGCCGAACCGCCGGTGCCGTTCGCCGTCACGGTGAGGCCGGCGAGCGTCGCGGTGGTGGTCGCGCCAGCGGCGGTGGCGAGCAGTTGCACCTGCGCCACGCCGCCGGTGCCCGCGCCCAGCGTGCCGGCCTCGCTGCCGGTCGCGCTGGCGCCCGTGCCGCTCGCGTCCAGCGATGTCGCGCCCGTCACGCCGAGGGTGCCGCCGCCCGAGCCGCCGGTGAGCTGCGCCGTGCCGCCCCGGCCGGAGGCGAGGCTCGGGTTCGCGTTGCCGCTGCCGCCCGTCGCCGAGATCGTCAGCGCGCCGCCCACGCTGACGGCGCCGCCGTCGACGTTCAGCGTGGATGTGCCGCCGGAGCCGACGACGCCGGCACCGAAGGCCACCGCGTCCGACAGGATCTGCACGGAACCGGGCGTCGCGATTGTGCCGCCGCCGCTCGCCGCGATCCCGGCGCTGCCGCCCTGTCCGGAAACGCCGACGGCCGGCCGCGCCTGCGCGCTGGCAAGCAGGCTGCCGGCCGTCAGCGTGCCTATCGATTCGATCAGAGCGATGCCGCCGGTCGCGACGTTGAACGCGGTCGGCCGGGATCGCGCACCGGGCTCGGCGAACACGGCCGCCGTGCCGGTGGCGGAGATGGTGCCGCCGGCCGCCGCGCGGATCGTGGCGGTGCCGATCGCCCCGTTGCCGAACGCATTCGCCGTCACGTCGCGCGCGAAGTTCAGCGTGCCGCCGGCGTTCGCCTGGATCAGCGCGCTCTGCGCGCCGTACAGATACACGTCGCGCGCGAACGATATCGTGCCGGCGCCGGCCGTGCTGATCTCGGCGATCCGCGATGCCTGGGCCGACACCTGCGAGGTGACGTTGCCCGCCGGCTGGAACAGGATGTCCGCCGCCACGGTCGACTGCGGCAGCGCTTGGATGCGGTTGATCACCGGGTTGGTCGGGAAGACGGAGAGGTTGCCGCCCGCCTGCAGGTAGATGGCGCCATTCTCGATCGCGGCGGATGTGGCGGGGGTGAAGCCCAGGTCGCCGGTCGGCGCGACGATCATCGTGATCGCGTCGTTCTTCGGCACGGCGACGGCGTAGATGCCGTGATTGTCCGTGCCGCCGGTGCTCGCCGGGCCGGTCGTGCTGCCGCGGATCTGCAGCGGGAAGCCGCCGCCGGCGCTGGAGCCGACCGTCACGTTGATGTCGAACAGGCCCTGGTTGAAGCTCAGCGACGCCGTTTCCGCCGCCACATAGGCCGCCGCCCCGTTCACGTTCACCGTGCCCGCCTGCAAGACGATCGGCGCGACGAGGGCGATGTAGCTGTTCTCCGCCGTCGCGCGCAGCGAACCGCCCGACAGGATGTTGACGATGCCGCCGCCGTCCGGCGTGCTCGCCAGCGTGAAATTGTTGGTCGAGCCGATCGTGCCGCTGCCGCCCGTCGGATCGCCGGTGGTGAGCAGCAGGCTGCCTACGTCGAACACCGATCCGTCGCCCACCACGATGCCGCCGGGGCTGTAGAACCACACGGTGCCGCCGCGCGTATTGGCGCCGGCGGCGGTCTGCAACTGGCTCACCACGGTGCCGTTGAAGGCGATCGGCCGGCTGCGATCGGCCGGCACGATGCGGTTGAGCACGGTATAGGCCGGCCCGCCCGGCGCGCTGGTGTAGACCGCCGTGGTGCCCGCATTCTGGAAGTTGATGACGCCGCCGCCGGTCGCCGCGTCGCTGGGCGTCAGGTCCAGCACCGCCGTCGCCGAGCCGACCGTGTAGACGTCGGTGCCAGGCGTCGTGACGCCGCGATCGAAGGTGACGCTGCCCGAGGCCACCGTGGGATTGCCCGCCAGATTGTAGGAGGGCTGCGGCACCTGCTGGGCGCGCGCCGGCGCCGCCGCCATGGCCGTCGCCAGCGCCAGCATCGAGCAGACGGTGCCGGCCGAGGCGCGGCCGCGGATCATGGAACGGGCGGACATCAGCGCGAACCCCACGGATAGAGCTTGGTGGTGAGCGAGAGGAGGAAGCGCGTGTCGCCGCGATCGGCCTGCAGGCCCGCGCGCTTCGTCGGCACCGCCAGGGTCATGTCCAGGCGGAAGCGGTTGGCGAAGCTGGTGCGCAGGCCGCCGCCGACGGAGGTCAGCCGCTGCGCATGCGGCCGATCCTTGTTCCACACCCACGCGCTGTCGACGAACACGAACGGTTGCAGCGCCAGATCGATGCGGGCTGAGGGCGCGATGCGGTTAATCCGCAGCTCGGCCGAGAAGCCCGCGCCGCTGTCGCCGATGATCGTGCCCGGATCGTAGCCGCGCCCGATCGTGTAGGTGCCGGCGGAAAACTCCTCGAAGCTCAGCAGCGGATCGAACGCATATTGCGCGCGCGGCGCCAGCGAGAAGGTGACGTTCGGCACCAGCGCCACCTCCGCCAGCGCATTGGCGCGGATCAGCGTGCCCTCGGCGTCGCCGTCCGCCCGGCTCGGCCCGATCACGCCGGCCGTCGCCCGCCGCGACGCGTCGAACACGTCCAGCCCCCGGCGCAGCTCGACCGATCCCGCCAGCCGCCACGCCGGCGCCGGCCGGTCGCGCACGTCGATCGCGTCGGCATCCAGCCGCAGATAGGCGACGCGCAGGCGATCGCGGCTCAGCGCCACGCCGGCGAAACGGACGTTCTGGTCGATATAGTCGAAGCCCAGCGCGCCACGCAGATTGGCCTTCTGGCTGCGCAGGAACGGATAGCTCGCCTCGCCCGTGACGAAGAGGGTCCGCGCGGTCAGCCTGGCGGCGGCGGCGATGTCGGGCTCGGTCCACGCATAGGTGAAGCGGCCGCCGAAGGTCAGCCCCTCCGGCCCGACGCGGAAATCGTGGCCCAGCTGAAGGATCTGCTGCTCCTTGAAGTCCGCCGTGGAATAGAGCGCCACCGTCGTGCGGTCGCCCAGCCCGGTGAGGCCGTAGAACTGCCCACGCAGCTGCCCGCCGAAGCGGCCGGTGTCGCGCGCGGCGTAATTCTGCACGTTGAGGTCCGCCTCGAACGGCGTGCGCACCACCGTCACGTCCCCGATCAGCTCGCCCGGCGCATTGCCTGTCGGCCGCAGCGCCAGCCGCACGTCGTAGCCGGGCAGATCGCGCGCCAGCAGCAGGTAGCGTTCGGCGGCGAAGCGGTTGAACACCGGATCGCGCGTCAGCCGGTCGAGATAGCCGGCGATCAGCCCCTCGGCCCGCCCGGCATCGCCGCGCACGCGCACCGCCACCAGCTTTGCGTACAGCACCTCGAACGTGACGTTGCCGCCCTCGATCTTCTGCGTCGGCACCTGCACCGCGGCCAGGTAGCCCTGGCGGCGCAGCAGGGTGGCGGCGGCGTCGCGGATGTCGCAGATCACGCTCACCGGCTGTTCGGTGCCCAGATAGGCGCGGTAGGCGGGCGCCAAATCGGCCGGCGAGACCGGGCCGAGATTGTTGAACGTGGCGCTGGTAATCGTCACCCGCACGCTCTGATAGGCCGGATCGGCCAGCGGACAGGCGGAGCGCTCGATATCGCCGTCGACCCGCAGCCGCGGCCGTTCGGCCGGTGGCGGCGCGGGCGGCGGCGTCACCTCCTCGCGCGTCGGCAGGCCGTTATTGGCCGGGATCGCCGGCGGTGCCTGCTGCGCCCGCGCCGCGAACGGCGCGATCGCCATGCCCAGCAGGCACGAACAGCGCAGCCACCCTGCGCGCGAAACGTAAGCCCTCAAACCAGCCCCCTGACAAGCCGGCCTCGAAGACGATCCCCGCTTCCCCGGCGAAGACCGCTCCAAGACATTATCATCACGCGACTATTCCCGTCCCTGCCCGGACAAGATCAGTCGCGCGCCACGAGATAAGCCGGATCAGCGGCCGTCCGCAACCATGGTGTGGGTGCGGGTCGTTACCTGTGCGATGCGGATGCCTAGCCGCCAAGTCGCATCGCAACATCACCTGATCGGGTGATATCTGTCGCAGCCGCCGGGATGTCTCGCTTGACGCGCGGCGATGCCTCGCCCATCGCCGACGCGGTGGATCCGCGGGCAGGCAGGAACATGGACGACGACCTGATCGGCCTGATCTACGAAGCGGGCGCCATGCCGGATCGCTGGCCGGACACGCTGGAGCGGCTGGCGCGGCAGGTCGGCAGCCGCGGCGCCCTGCTGTTCTCGCCCGGCAACCAGGTGGGCCGCTTCGTCGTCTCGCCGACGCTCGACGATCTGATGGCGGATTTCTTCGCCGGCGGCTGGGATGCGCACAACCACACGCGCATCGCCGAGCATCTGATCACCCACCCGACGCCCACCTTCTTCACCGATCTCGACTGCCACACCGTCGAGGAGATGGACCGGCTGCCGATCTACACCGATTTCCTGCGGCCGCGCGGGGCGGAGTCGGCGGCCGGCACGATCGTGCGCGGGCTGGACGGCGGCCGCCTCGCCCTCACCTTCGAGGGGTTCGAGAGCCATGCCGCGGCGCGCGCCAGCGTGCCCTTCCTGAACGGCCTGCGCCCGCACATTGCCCGCGCCGTCACCCTCTCCGCCCGGCTGGAGGAGGATCGGCTGGCGACCGCCGTCGCCACGCTGGAGGCGATCGGCCTGCCCGCCGCCGTGCTGAGCGGCGAGGGTCGGCTGATCGCCGCGAACGCCCTGTTCGATCGGCTGGTGGACCTGATCGGCACAGATGGCGCGCGGCGCTTTCAGCTGAAGCGGCCCGGCGCCAACGATCTGCTCGCCGCCGCGCTGGCCGGCCGGCAGGCCGGGCGCGGCGGGCGGACGATCCCGATCGGCCTCGTCGGCGATGCCGTGCCCACCGCGCTGCACCTGGTGCCGGTCGAGGGCACGGCGCGCGACCTGTTCTCCGCCGGGGCGACGCTCGCGATCGTCGGCCAGGGCGGCCGCTCGCCGGACGAGAACGGCGTGTTCCTGGAAACGCTGTTCGATCTGACCGCGGCCGAGGCGCGGCTGGCGCGCGCCCTGCTCGGCGGCGCCAGCGTGCCGAACATCGCGCGCGCCTTCGGCACCTCGCCGGAAACGGTGCGGACGCAGCTGAAGGCGCTGTTCGCCAAGACCGGGGCGAAGCGGCAGATCGATCTCGTCCGCCTGTTCGATCGTCTCGCCCCGCCGGCCGGGGCGGGTAGCGAACGTCCGACCGCCACGCGGCTGCAGTAGCAGACGGCGGCCCTCACCGCTTCGCCAGCCGCGCCCCCGCGCCGGCGGCGATCAGCGCGCGACGGCGCGCGCCGATCGACTCGCGGGCGTCGGCACGGCAGAGCCGCACGGCCCGGCGACCGGCGATATCGCTGCTGGATGGGGCGCCGCACAGATCGCGCACCGCGATCCCGATGCGCTGGTCCAGCATCGCGACGCCGGCGCCGCTCGACAGATCGAGGTCGGCGTGGGCGATGTGGCGGCTCACCTGATCGGGCGGCTGGGCAGCCCCCGGACACGCGACGAGAAGCGCGCCGGCAAGCGCGGCGCAGGGCGGCAGCAATGTCATGATCCGTCTCCGGGGCCGATGCGGCGGCCCGGCCATCTTCTACCGCGCCGCCGGACGTCGGCACGAACAACGATGTTGCGTCCCCGTGCTGCAAAAGTGCAGAACGTGGCGATGGACTGGGACGATGTCCGCCACTTCCTCGCCGTCGCGCGCACCGGCAGCACCCTGGCCGGCGGCAAGGCGCTGCGCGTAAGCCAGACGACCGCCGCCCGGCGCGTCGCCGCTTTGGAACGGACCCTCGGCCTAGCGCTGTTCGAGCGGAGCCAGGCCGGCTACCGCCTCACCGCCGCCGGGGAGGCGCTGCTGGATGGCGCCGGCCGCATGGAGGCGGCCGCCGAAACCCTGGCCGCCGCGGCCGCGGCGCAGGCGCGCGCGGTGAGCGGCACCGTCCGCCTTACCACCGAGGAACTGTACGTCATCACCATCCTCGCGCCGATCCTGCGCGATCTGCACGCCGCCTTTCCGGCCATCCGCATCGAGCTCGACACGACCGAGCGGGTGCGCGATCTCGCCGCCGACGAGGCGGACATCGCGCTGCGCAGCAGCGTCTCTCCCACCGGCGGCGGCCTGGTCGGCCGGCGCATCGCCGACGATGCGTGGACGGTCTATTGCAGCACCGGCTACGCCGCCGCCCACGGCATCCCGCGCACCCACGCGGCGCTGCGCGAGCATACGATGATCGGCGGCGGCGGCGCGGGGTCGGCCGCCTCTACGGCGCGTGGCTGCACCGGCACGGGCTTGAGGACCGGATCGCGATCCACCACAGCTCGCCCACCGGCCTGCTCTCGGCGGTGCGCGCCGGGATCGGCGTGGCGGTGCTGCCCAGCTTCATCGCCGATCGCGAGCTCGACCTGCGGCGCTGCATGCCGCCGATGCAGCCGGCCGATCGCGGCCTGTGGCTGCTGACCCACGAGCGCCGCCGGCATGTGCCGCGCGTCCGCCTCGTCCTCGATTTCCTCACCGAGCGCCTCTCGGCGCTGGCCCGCGATCGGCCGCGCCCCCCAACCGCCGATGCCGGCTTTTGAAGGGTTTCGCGGCGGCGCGCCTGAACGACGGCTTTCGATCCTCCTCACGCCGCGTTCAAGCGCCTGGTGGCATCCGCCGGACACGACATCAGGAGAAGCCGTCATGTCCAGCATCCGTCCGATCAGCGCCGCGCTCGCCTGCATCCTCACGCTCGGCAGCCTCGCGCAGCCCGCCCACGCACAGTCGCGCTGGGATTTCGACGGCGGTCCCGCCTCCCGCAACTGGGATCTGGAAGGGCCGGGCGTCAGGATGCTGTACCCCGAGCTGCGCGACAATCGTCGAGGCCGGGCGTTCGTGATCCGCAATTTCGACATGCAGCATGACGGTTTCATCACCCCGCGCGAGGCGATCGCCGCCAACCGCGCCTTCGCCGACCTCGCCGGCCCCGGCCGCCGCTACGACTGGGACGCGCCGCGCGGCTCGACGGTGATCGCGGTGCCGGTGGAGCGCGCCGGCCCGGGCGGCTGGGATCGCGCCGGCATGCGCGGCTACCATTTCCGCCAGGGCCGCGAGGGCGCGACGTTCGACATCTCGGACATCCTGTTCCGCACCGGCTCGGCCGAGCTGCGCCCCGGCGCCGAGGCCAGGCTCCAGCCGCTCGCCGGTTTCCTGCGCGCCAACCCCGGCGTCCGCGTCGCGATCGACGGCAATACGGACTCGGTGGGATCGGCCGAGAGCAACCTCCAGCTGTCGCGCGACCGCGCCGGCGCGGTCGCCGATGCGCTCGAGCAGATGGGCGTGAACGGCGCCCGCTTCCGCCTGGCCGGCCATGGCGAGGCGACGCCCCGCGCCACCAACGCCACCGCGCAGGGACGCCAGCTGAACCGGCGCGTGGAGGTGACGCTGATCGGCCGTCGCGCGGCCGAGTTCGGCTGAGGCAAATGGTATCGCTTGGCGGCTGCCGGTGCCGGCTCTAAGGCACCGGCTCCGCCAACATAGCCAGCAGCGGCGCATGATCACTGCCCGACCAGCGCTTTTCGACGATCGGGATCGCGTCGCCGCCATGCTGGCGCGCGCCTTTCAGGACGATCCCGCCTTCTCCTGCATCTTCCCCGATCCGGTGGATCGCGCCGCCCGGCTGCCCAGGCTGTTCCGTCTCTCCTTCGACAGTGACGGGCGCACCGGCATGCGGCTGGTGGCGGACGGCGCCGCGACACTGTGGCGGGGACCAGGCCATGCCCGCACGGGCTGGGGCGAGATGGTGCGGCAGGCGGTGCCGATCGTCGCCGCGCTGGGTGGCAACACGGCTCGCGCATTGCGCGTCAGCGGCGCGATCGACGCGCACATGCCGGCCGACCCTTTCTGGTACCTGCACTATGCCGGCTGCGATCCAGACCATCAGGGGAAGGGACTGGGCAGCGCCGTCGTCGCCGCGGGGCTTGAGCGCGTGGGCGGCCTGCCGGTGTATCTGGAGACCGCCAGGGAAACGAACGTCGGCTTCTACCAGAGGCTTGGTTTTGCGGCCACGGAAGAGTGGCAGGTAGGCTCGGGCGGGCCGCGCTTCTGGTCGATGCGGCACGGGTGAGATGCCCGTGCGGGCGATGCCGGCGATGTTGCCCCACGGTGAGGGCAGATCACAATTCCACGAAGGATCGAGCGATCCGAAGGTATATGGGGGATGGCTCACAGGCCAACGCGATCGGAACATATTCAAGCTGTCGATTGCAGCTAAATACGCTGGCAATCTGGAGCGGGCGAAGGGAGGGCTCGGCCCTCAGTAGCTGGGAAGTCCCGATCGATCCTCAAAAGTTCTCGAATTCAACCCGTGATATTTTCGTCACGTGCTCGAAGAGGATCATGCCGCAGTGTAAGGGCACGGCGCGATGACACCGATAGTCACCCTTGCCGACCGCTAAGCCGCGTTCGCCACGCTGACGCGAGCGTCGCGAAACCATCCTTGATGTCGATCAGTCCCGCACCCGTCGGCTATGCTTCAGCCGCTGTGGCGATCCACAATCAGCGTCAGCCCGATATCGGCGGTGACGTTGCCCACGGTGCGAAAGATGTCGGGCACCGTCTCCAACGCCAGAAGCAGCGGCAGCAGTTCCACCGGCACGCCCATAGCCAGGCACACAGGCCCGATGGCGGTGAAGAATGAGACCTGGCTGGGCAGGCCCACGGCCGCGAGGCTGACGACCGTGGCGACCAGCGCGCCGACCACGAACAGCCCGGGGCCGATCGCGATGCCGTGCAGCGCAGCGACGTAGAGCGCCACTGCGAAGTTGGCCGCGGCGCTGGTGACGCGGAAGATCGAGACCGCCATCGGCAGTACCATGTTGCGCACCGGCTCCCGCACCGCCAGCGGCCCGGCGGTCGCCTCGATCATCGCGGGCAGCGAGGCGATGGACGATTGCGTGCTGAAGGCGATCACCTGCGCCGGCGCCACCGCGCGGGCAAAGCGGGCAACGCCCAGTCGGGCGGCGAGCGCGACGACGGGGTAGACCAGCACTGTCACGACCACGCAGGCGCACACCACCACGCCGATATACTGCGCCAGCGCGCCCGCCGCTGTCATACCCGCGCGGGCGCCCGCCGCCGTTGCAAGCGCGAACACGCCGATCGGGGCGAGCCACAGGACCCACTGGACGATCACCATCAGCGTATCGGTGATGGCGTGAAACCAGTCGCTCAGGCTGGTTCTGCGGCTCTGGTCGATCCGCGTGGCGGCAAAACCGAACAGCAGCGCGAAGACGACGAGAGGCACCATCTCCCCCTCGGCGGCGGACTTGATCGGGTTGGTCGGGATGAAGCTGAGCAGCCACTCGCCGGTGATGGCGGTCGCCTGCGGCGGCAGCGCCCCGGCCATTCCCAGGCTCTGCATCGCACCCGCAGGGACGGGCCATATCGACAGCAGCCCCTGCACCACCAGCCCCGATATCACGGCGGAGGCGGTCAGCCCGATCGCGATGAACAGCAGCGCCCGTCCAGCGACGCCACCCGCGCGTGCCGCATCGGCGGCGGACGCAATGCCGGTGACGATCAGGGCGAACACCAGCGGCACGATGGTAATGCGCAGGCCACCGACCCAGGCCTTGCCGATCAGCTCCGCTATGGGCGTCACGATCGCGGCCGCCTCCGCCGCGCGGGTGAGCAGCAGCCCAAAAATCAACCCGGCGACGAGGGCCGCGAGGATACGTTGGGTCAGCGTCATGGGGCCTGATCCTGCATGGCGCGGGCGAGTGCCCGGTCGGGGTGGTCACGGACGATCTGGGCGAAGGTGTCTTCGTCCTCGTCCTGCCCCAGCTTGAACGTCGCCTCGCAGCCCGTCACCGTCGCGCGGAAGGCGATGATCTGCCGGGCGAGCTGATCGTACCGCGCCCCCATCGCCTCCACCCGCCAGCCGCCCTCCGGCTCCAGATGCGCCGCGAGCCGGCGGACGGAGGCGTCGGTTTCGGCGGGCACGAACGCCATCTCGGCGGTGACGCGCACGGCAGCGTAGTTCCAGGTGGCGCCCCAGTGCGGTTTGGCCACCAGCGTCGGCGAGACGTAGCCCTGCGGCCCGCTGAACAGGATCAGCGCGGCCGGATCCCGCTCGAAAGCGGCGACCTGCGGGTTGCGGCGGGCATAGTGGCCGAACAGCGATACCAGTCGCCCGTCCGCATCGCACTCCGCCAGTAGCGGCAGCGGCGTGGCATCGAAATCGCGCGATATTACCCAAGCAAGCGGATGTGCCCCGATCAGCGCGACGATGTCCGCCGGCGATCGCGGCGCGAAGCTCATGCCGCCGTTCCGTGCAGCCGGGACGAGAGCCAGCGCGCCGCCTCGTCCAGCGCCCGGTCGGCCAGTGCGGAGATCGACACCGCCTCAAGGAAGCTGTGGGTCGCGCCCGCGTAGGTCCGCGCTTCGACGGGCACGCCGTGCGCCTCCAGCCGGGCCGCCATCGCCCGGTTCGCGTCGGCCAGTATGTCGCACGCCGCGATCGCCAGAAAGGCCGGGGGCAGGCCGGCGAGATCCGCCCGCAGCGGTGCGACCAGCGGGTCAGATAGCAGCCCGGCATCGCCGGTATAGTTGGCCCAGAAACGGTCCATCTCGGCCACCGTCAGCATGTAGGCGGGGCCGTCGTAGCGCGCGTAGCTGGGCGTTTCGGCGGGATCGAAGGCGCCGTAGTTGAGCAGCATCGCGAGCGGCTGCGGATCACCTTCCGCACGCAGCCGCAGGCAGGCGGCGACCGACAGGTTGGCGCCGGCGGAGTCGCCGCCGATCGCCAGCGCAGCAGGATCGATGCCATGGCCGGCGGCATCCCGGCGCAGCGCGCGCACCGCCTCCACGACCTCCGCCAGCGCCACCGGATAGCGCGCCTCGGGCGAGAGGCTGTAATCCAGCCCGATAACCACCACGCCCGCGCGCGCGGCATATTCGCGCATCAGCCGGTCATGCGTGTCGATGCTGAACATCGTCCAGCCGCCCCCGTGAATGTAGAGCATCGCCGGCAGCGGGGCCGCCGCCCCGCGCGCCACCGGATAATGCAGCCGGGCGCGGCACCCGGCGATCACCGTCTCGCGCGTTTCGGGCATGGCAGGGCCGCCGGCGCGCCACGGCGCCCGGACCGTCTCGGCGGCTGCCCGGCGCGCCGGCAGCGGCAGCGCGTCGAAATCGGAGAACTGGCCGTAGCCGTGGTTCAGCGCGGTGACGAAACGGCGGATCCCGGGATCCACATCATCCTCCCGGGCCAGGGCTGCAGTGGTGAGGGTCATGTCTTCGTCCTGCTTCCTGTCGGGGCGCTGACGGCCCCTGTCATGAGAGTTGGGGAGGAGAGCGTGACGGGCAGGCCAGCCGGCGAGGCCATGGCGCTACGGCAGCGCGTACAGGGTGGGCGGCACCCCGTAAGCACGGCGGAACATCGCGGTAAAGGCACTGGGGCTGTCATAGCCGACATCGAAGGCGATTGCCGTCACCGGCCGCCCCGCCGCCATCAGCGACAGCGCCTCCATCAGCCGCACCTGCTGCCGCCAGGTGGCCAGCCCCATGCCGGTCTCCCGCCGGAAGGCGCGAGTGAAGGTGCGCCGCGCCATGCCGGCGATGCGCGCCAGCTCGTCCACATCGCGATTGTCCGCCGGGTTCGCCAGGATGATCCGGCAGACGCGCTTGAGCCGCGGGTCGAGCGGCATCGTGGCGCCATAAGGCGCGGTAGGCATCGCGGCGATCTCGTCGAGCAGCACCTCGACTATGCGTGCCGCCTGGCCGGCCATGGCATAATCGTCCCCGAACGACACCACCTTCAGGATCAGCGCCCGCAGGAAGTCGCCGACCTCGATCACCCGGCATTCCGGCGCCTGCGCGTAGCAGGCCGGATCGATGTAGAGCGTGCGCAGGGACACGGCGCCCCGGCACGCCACCTCGTGCGGCATCCCGGCCGGCAGCCAGAGGGCGCGCTGCGGCGGCACGACGAAGCTCATCGACGGCGTGACGACCGACATCACCCCGGAACAGGCGTACAGCACCTGGATCCGATCGTGCGTGTGGACCGGATGGGTGAAGCCCGCCGCATATTCGTCGGTCAACCCGCGAACGGGCGGCGTCATGCCCTGTACACCGCCCGCTCGCGCGATGGGAAGGTGATGCATAGGCCCGATCTCCACGAAACGATCCTGATCGTCGCGAAAATGCCATCGCATCGTGCCGCCCGCAACCGGCGTTCCGTAAACCTAGCGCAACCCGAACCGCAGGCTGGCGCCGATCGTGCGCGGCCGCGTGACGCTGCCGGCGAACGAGAAGGGCGCGTTCAGGATGCCATATTTGTCGAACAGGTTCTTGGCGAACACCCCTGCCTCCACACCCTCCGCCACGCGGAGCGAGGCGTTCAGGTCGATCAGATTATAGTCGCCTTTCTGCAGCACCGCGCCGAACGCCACCGGCGCCTTTGAAAGGTAGCGATGGGCGATGCCAATGCGCGGATGCAGCGGCGAATCGCGCAGCTCGAAGTCGAGCTGGTTGGCGATGATCCAATCCGACGCGCCCGGCAGCCGCGTGCCCGCCGCATAGCCGCCGCCCGCCGCGAAACTGTCAGGCAGCAGGCTTGAGAGACGCGCATCGTTGTAGGTCACGTTGGCTGTGTAGGTGAGGTTGCGCGTGGGGCGGAAGGTGAGCGACAGTTCCACGCCGTCGATCTTCGCCCCGCCGCCGTTAACCGTGAACGCGTTGAAAGTGACGGGCGTGAACAGCCGCGACTGGATGTCGTTCCACTTGATGTGGAACGCCGCGATATCGAACGACATGGTTCCGGGCACCAGATCGAACCGCGTGCCGATCTCGTAATTCTGCGTCGAGTCGCTGTCGAACTCCAGCGGCACGCCGGTGGCCACCGCATAGGTGTTGATCCCGCCGATGCGGAAACCCTCGGAGTAGAGGGCGTACACCATGAACCGGCTGCTGGGCTTGTACGACAGCGACACCTTGGGGATGAAGCCGGATTCCTTGCGCGCGCCCGGTCGATAATCGAACGGCGCTATGAGCGCGGCGTTGGGCAGGAACTGCAGTCGCGGACTCGATTTGTAGTCGAACAGGCGGCCGCCTGCCGTCAGCGTCAGCACGTCGGCGAAGGTATAGGAGAGTTCACCGAATGCGGCGAGTTCGCGCACGCGGCTGGTGCCCACCGTGCGGCGGGCGAGATCCCCCGGCGCCAGCACGCTGCCGGGCTGGCCGCCGAACAGGGCCGGGTTGGCATCGATATAGGCGCCGATCCCATCGATGAACGCGCCGTCCGTCGAGCGCGAGCGCAGCCGGGTGTAGTTGCCGCCGATCAGCCAGGTGAACGGCCCGTCGCCGGTGGAGGCGAGCCGCAGCTCGCCATAGTTGGTGGTGGACTTGCCGACCGAGCTGGACAGCTGCGGCGTGTTGGTGCGCGGATCGTTGCCGCCGAAGATCGAATCGTCGAAGGCGAGATTTGCCTTCTTGATGGTATGGCTGCCGATTGCCGTGAGGCTGGCGCCGCCCAGCTCCTGGTCCAGCCGCAGGCTGTAGAGCTGGATCTCGGTATCCTGGAACTCGTCGACGTTGGTGTTGCGCTCGTACGTCTTCGGCCCGTTGCCGAACAGAACGTAGGTCTGGTCGTCGAGATCATATTCCTGGTACAGACCGAGCGCGGAGAGCTTCGTCGACTCCGTCGGCGTGAAGACGATCGAGCCGCGCAGGCCGCGCACCCGCAGGTCGTTGCTGCCCTTCTCGCCGGTGCCCACGTTCGTCAGGTAGCCCGCATCGTAGCGCTGCAGCGCCACCACCCGCGCCGCCAGCTTGTCCGCCACGATGGGCAGGTTGACCATCGCCTTGCCCGCGTAGCTGGCCGCGCCGGAGCGGCGGGTGGAGGACAGGATGCCCTCCGCCCCCGCGTCGACCGCCGACGGATCGGCCTCGTTGACGACGTAGTTCACCGCCCCGCCCAGCGAGGAGGAGCCGAACAGCGTGCCCTGCGGCCCGCGCAGAACCTCCACCTGCTTCACGTCGAAAGAATCAATGTCGGGGATGACGAGCGGGAAGCCCGGCTCCACCAGCGGGATCTGGTTGATATAGTAGCCCGTCGTGGCCTGGTTCGCCTCGTGATAGGTGGTCGAGGCGACGCCGCGGATCACCACCTCGGACACGCCGGGCTGGTAATCGTTGAACACGACGCCGGGCACGCGGGTGATATAGTCCGACAGGCTCTGCGCGTTCAGTTGCTGGAGATCCCGCTCCGTCACGGCGGAGACCGATCCGGCGATGTCGCTGGCCGCCTCGTTGCGCTTCGTCGCCGTCACGACGATGTCGCCGCCGTCCGCGTCCGCCGCCGACGCCGCCTGCGCCATCGCCGCAGACGGTATCGTCATCGTTACGGCCAGTACCGCCAGGCTGACGCCAGCGAATGAAACATTGTTGCGCAATGCTGCCCCCTATCGATGTCCCTGATGGAAGTTACGGTTATTTGACGGAGTGTGGAGGGCCTTGATTGCGCTACCAGGGCCGATGGTCGTCGCGATCGGGCCAAAGCGGGCCGGCGGCAGGACGGGGCATTGCCCGGTGTCGCGGCGCGGTCATACTTCGGGGATCGCCAGCCAGAGGGACCGCCGAACACGATGACGCAGAGCCGCTCCATCTTCGATTCCGCCCGCCGTCGCTTCCTCACGCAGGCGGGCATCGTCGCTCTGGTCGGCATCACGCCCTTCGCCGCGCGGGCGGACGTGCCGCTGCCCGCCCCGCCGGTCACTCCACGCATCCCGCTGGTGCGATCGCAACTGGGCCGTACCCGCACCGATCCGTTCGCGTGGCTGAAGTACGTGCCCGCCACCGGCCAGCGCAGCATCGAGACGATGCCCATCGCCATCCGCCAGCACCTGCTCGCCGAGAACACCTATGCGGAGGCGGTGCTGGCCCGCGTGGCCACGGCGGAGCGGAGTTTCTTCGCAGCGTTGCAGGCGCGCGCGCCGGTGGGTGCCGCCGAGCCGGAACTGGTGCGTGACGGCTGGTCTTACGGCACGGCGTTCAACGGCGCGCGCCCAGTCTATACGCGTCGCCGCGTCGGCACGGACAGGATCGAGACGCTGCTGGACGAGGCGGCGCGCGCGCAGGGGCATGCCTATTATCGCACCACCGGCCAGCAGGTCAGCCCGGACGGGCGCCTCTATGCGTGGGCGGAGGATATCGGCGGCAACGACCGCCATCGCATCTGCGTGCGCGACATCGCCGGCGGGCAGGTGCGGACCGTGGTGGAGACGGATGCCTACGGTTACGGCGGGCTCGTCTTCTCGCCATCGTCGCGGTGGCTGTTCTGGATCTGGCGCGACGCGCGCAACCGGCCGACCCGCGTGTACCGCACGCCCGTTGCCGGCGGCGAGCGGGTGCTGGTGTATGAGGAGGCGGACCCGGCGATCTTCATGCAGATCGATCGCACCGCCGCCGACGGGTTCGTCGCGATCACCCTGTCCGGGCCGGACACCAGCGAGGTCCGCCTGATCCGCGCCGCCGGGGAGACAGGCCCAGCCGCCCTCGTCCGCGCGCGGGAGAAAGGCCGCCGCTACACGATCGACGAGTGGAATGGCGGCCTCGTCTCCCTCATCGAGGACGACGCGGCGCCCGATGGCCGTATCGCGCGGATAGACCCCGCCGATTTTACCGAGCGGGGCGATCTGGTGCCTCACCGGCCCGGCATCCAGATCTTGCAGATGGTCTCGTTCCGCCGCGCGCTGGTTCGGTTGGAGCGGCGCGACGTGCTGCCCCGCATGGTGCTGACCGCCCCGAACGGGGCCGAGACGCAGGTGGCGATCGCTGGCGACGCCTACGCCCTCACCGTGCCGGCGGGGCAGGACCATGACGGCGCCACGGTCCGCGCGGTGGTGGAGAGCCCTTCCACCCCGCCCGTCTGGCGCGATGTCGATCTGGCCAGCGGACGCTCCACGGTCGTCGCGGCGCAACGGATCGCCGGCTTAGATCCGGCGCGCCTGGACGTGCGCCGGTTGTTCGCCACCGCGCCGGATGGCGCGCAGGTGCCGATCACCTTGCTCACCCGCAAGGGCGCCGGCGCGGATGGCACGGCCCCGCTATTGATCTACGGCTACGGCGCTTACGGCCTGTCCAGCGAGGCCGTGTTCGACGTGGCGCCCACGGTACTGGTGGAACAGGGCTGGGCCTATGCCATCGCCCATGTCCGCGGCGGATCGGAGAAGGGGCGGCGCTGGTTCCTGGACGGGCGGCGGCACGCCAAGCATAACAGCTTCGGCGATTTCGTCGCGTGCGCGCGCCACCTGATCGCCACGGGGCACGCCGCGCGCGACAAGGTCGTGTCCTATGGGCTGTCGGCGGGCGGGTTGCTGGTCGGCGGGTCGATGAACGCCGCGCCCGACCTGTGGGCCGGCGTGATCGCGCAGGTGCCGTTCGTCGACATGCTCAACACGATGAGCGACCCCGACCACCCGCTGGTGCCGCTGTTCCGCCCGGACTGGGGCGATCCGCTGGCGAGCACCGAGGACTACGACTACATGGCGACGATATCCCCCTACGAAAATGTGAAGCGCGCCGCCTATCCGCCGCTGCTCACGACAGCCGGGCTGAAGGACGACCGCGTCGGCTACTGGGAACCGGCCAAGCTGGTGGCCGAGGTGCGCGCGCAATCGACCTCGACCCATCCGGCGATGCTGCTGACCGACATGACGGCCGGGCATCAGGGCAGCGCCGGGCGCGACGAGCAGAATCGCAGGATGGCGCGCTTCTACGCCTTCGCCCAGGGCTGCGTGGAGGGGCGGTTCGCATGATTGCCGTCTTCGATCCGCGCCAGCTGGCGCACGCGCCGGAGCGCGAGATGCACAATGGCGGGTGGGCGACCTATAACGAGACGCCCGCGCGGGCCGAGACGATCCTGGCGGCGATCGGGCCCACCCGCCCGGCGCGCGACCTGGGGATGGCCCCGATCGCGGCGGTGCACGATCCCGCCTATCTCGATTTCCTGGCAGTGGCGCATCGCGACTGGGTGGCCGCCGGTCGCGAGGGCGATGCCGTCGGCTACACCTGGCCGGTGGTAGGGCGACGGCCGCTGGACCTCCGCCGCATCGACGCCCGGCTGGGGCGCTACAGCTACGATGCCGGCACGCCGATCTCCGCCGGTACGTGGACGGCGGCCTACTGGTCGGCGCAGACGGCGCTGACCGCGCTCGACGACATGGCGGCCGATCCGCACGGCCGCGCCTTCGCCCTGTGCCGTCCGCCCGGCCATCATGCCGGGCGCGATTATATGGGCGGCTACTGCTACCTCAACAACGCGGCCATCGTGGCGGCGGAGGCGCGCGCGCGCGGGCTCGGCCCGGTGTCGGTCCTCGATGTGGACTATCATCACGGCAACGGCACGCAGGACATCTTCCTAGACGACCCGGATGTGCTGACCGTCTCGATCCACGCGGATCCGTCGACCGACTACCCCTTCTTCTGGGGCCATGCGGACGAACGCGGGGAAGGTGCCGGGCTGGGCGCCACGCTGAACCTGCCGCTGCCGCGCGGCAGCGGGTGGAGCGAGTACGAACCCGCGCTCGACTTGGCGGCAGCGGCCATCGCGGCGCACGGCACCCGCTTCCTCGTCGTGTCGTTCGGCGCGGATACGTTCGTCGGCGATCCGATCTCCTATTTCACCTTCGCAAGGGGCGATTTCGGCCGGCTCGGCCGGCGCATCGCGGCCCTTGACCTGCCCACCGTGATCGTCATGGAAGGCGGCTACGCCACTTCGGAACTGGGCCACAATGTGGCTGCGTTCCTCGTGCCGTTCGCTGACCCTCCCGCCGCGACAGCATCCCGCTCGTAGATCCTGAGGATGCGGTTCGCAGTTCGGATGAGGGCGTCCCCCGATCGGCGGAGGTTGCGATAGTGGCTCGCGGCATGCGTTCGGCGAACCACAGCCTGTGGCGCGGTGAGGCGATAGCCGGCCGCCGCCGTTCGAGCAGTGCGGGGCCGAGGGCCCGCTCCGAAGCGCCGGGCGGCGGTCGGCGGTCGGCTGGCTAACACGCAGCGGCCTGCCGGCGGCCAAGCTGCTGCCGGTACGCGCGACGGTGAGGAAGTGGCGGACCTCAATTCCAGTCCATCGCCACATCCCAGCGGCGACATCGCCGGTCACCAAGCCGTGCGGCTGTGCCATGCCGACACCTACGAGTCGATCGGCGCACGCCGCCGCGCGCTGATCGCCGCCGGCGCGGCTGGCGAAGCGGTGAGGACCGCCGCCTTCTATTGCAGCCGAACAGGCTTCGCCGGCCGCTAGGTCAGCCCCAGCCCAGCCAACCACTCTGAGTTACCCCAGCGTTAACCCGGGCAAACAATCGGGCGCCCGGCCCACGCAGTCCGCCGCTAACTTTTTTGAATCTGATACTAAACTGGAGCGGGCGAAGGGATTCGAACCCTCGACCCCAACCTTGGCAAGGTTAGCTGAGGCCTACTAGCGGCGTGCCATAGACACCATACAGCCCCCGTCTACGCGTTTGTCAAGCGAGTATTGTGCCATTATGTTGCAGCGCTTGCCAGGGGAGCGCGGTTATTTGTTACCCCGGGTGTTACCCCGCAACTATAAACACGGTACTCGTCTTGGAGAAAGTCAAACTAACGAACCG
Organism: Sphingomonas profundi; assembly: GCF_009739515.1. Classification (NCBI taxonomy): domain Bacteria; kingdom Pseudomonadati; phylum Pseudomonadota; class Alphaproteobacteria; order Sphingomonadales; family Rhizorhabdaceae; genus Alterirhizorhabdus; species Alterirhizorhabdus profundi. The sequence continues at coordinate 4,248,354 of NZ_CP046535.1, read as the reverse complement.
CTGGGTCCAGTCCGCGTCCCTCCCCGCCGCCGGCCGGCGCGAGGTTGCCGACCTGCTCTGCCCCGGCCTCTACCTGCGCGTGACGGTGACCGGCGCCAAGACATGGTCGCTGGTGATGCGGGTGCAGACCCGGGTGCAGCGGGTCACCCTCGGGCGGTATCCGGTCATGGGGCTGGCCGACGCCAGGCGTCAGGCCCTGGAGGTGATGCGGGAGGTGGCCAACGGCGTCGATCCTCGCGAGCAGGCGGCTGCCGAGCGCGCTGCGGCCGAGGCAGCGGCCAAGGACCGGGCTGCCACCTTCGGCGGGGTGATGGACGCCTATATAGCGCACATCAGCAAGAACGCCCGGTCCCACAAGCTCATCGCCGCGAACCTGCGCCGGCCGGAGATGATGCCGCTGCATCCGCTGATCGCCACCGCGGTGACCAAGCGCGAGCTGCTCGCCGTGATCGACGCGGTGGCGGTGGAGACGCCGCAGGCGGCGGTGAACCTGATGCGCCACCTTAAGATGGCGCTGAACTACGCGGCCGAGCGCGATCTGCTGCCAGCCAACCCGCTGGTGGGCGTGCGGCCGCCGGCCAAGACCACCGAGCGCGAGCGGGTGTTGACCGACGTGGAGCTGGCGGCGGTGTGGAAGGCGTGCGGCGATCTGCCCAGCCCGTGGGACGCCATGATCCGCATGCTGATCCCGACCGGCCAGCGCCGCTGCGAGGTGAGCAACATGCGCTGGGAGGAGCTGGATGGCGATGTGTGGACCATCCCCCGGGCGCGCGTTAAGTCGGATAGGGCGCATGTTCTACCGCTGCCGCCGGAGGTGATGCGGCTGTTGGCGCCCCTACGCCGGCTCCATGCCACCGGCTTCGTGTTCAGCACAACCAGCGGCCGCACGGCGGCGAGCAATTTCGCGAAGATCAAGGCAAAACTGGACGAACTGGCTGGCGTGGGGGGCAGGCGCAGCCGTAGCGCCATATAGGCTGCATGATCTGCGCCGCACATGTCGCTCCGGGCTTGCAGCGCTCGGAATTTCAGAAGTGACCGCACGACATCTTCTTTGCCATGCCGACGGATCGAAGGTCGACAAGATTTACAACAGGCATGACTATTTGCCAGAAAAGCGTGAGGCTTTGCTAAGATGGGAGCGGCATGTAGCCGGTCTCCTTTACCCTGAAGATTGAAGCCCTTGATCAGCCTTGTACGATAATCCGATAGCGCGGGTTTTTGCAGTGCATGGAGGATGAGATGGCAACAGGATCGGAAATGGAGGAGACCGGCACCCCAGGCCCAGAGCAGGAGCTTGCGGCCGCGTTGACCACTTGCTTGAGCAAGCTGCATAACGAAAGTCGCCCCGCAGACCCTCGACGTTTGGCCACCGTCATAGCGAATAGCATCGCCTGGCCTGAATATGGCTACGATTGGTCGCCTGAGGGCGAGCACACTTTAGCGAAGCACGTGGACGACCGCCTTCGCGCAACCCTAACAGCAGCCCGAAGACTGCTATATGCTCTACCGAGAGAATCTACATTCAAGTATCACCTCGCAGAAGTGATGCGGCCTCGATTAGTAAATACTGTTGATGATGAAAAGGCTCTTATTCAACTCGAAGCCCTCCTGCCAAAACTTGCAGATCTCAAGCTTAATCCCCGATTAAAAAGCAAGGGGGGGGAAGACCAGTAGCCGATCGGTTTGCGCGCGTTGTTGCCCGAATCGTCTTTTGGTATCTCCTGACGCACGAAAAAGAGGAACCAGTGGTGTTGGTAACGGCGGACGATATACCGACGGGACGCGCAGGCGTTCTTGTCGTGACCGCGCTAGAAGTCGCCGGAGTCCGATTGAACGGCAAGCTGGGATCGTTGCTCGCATCGGTGAGCCGAGAAACGAAGTGGCGCGAGCCGAAATTCGGTTGCGGCATGGTCCTGCCAGACGCGCCACGACCAGGTTGGTCCTGAAGCACTATAGCCTGTGATCCTGTTGACGGTCGGGTCTTTTCTATTTGCAAGTGCCTTGATGGAATCAACATCGAGGTTTTTTGAAGGAGTTTTGCCGGCCAATGCTGGTGCTCATCAGGTAGATTATTCCTAGTTGCTTCGGCCTCCATCAGCTCGGAGGTCATTTATGAAGCCGGATTATCAATTGATTTGTCTAGACGAAGTTGGCGATGATGAGGATCGCGACGCAGCATGCGCTTATGCTTTGAGAGAAGCGAAAGCGATACTCGGCATTAACGAGGATCATGAGGCGGTACAGGCAACCGCCAAGCTCATCGTAATGCTGTGCGAAGACGAACCGGCTGCGAGCGATGGCTTGAATGTCGAGCGCCAGCCGAGTGCCATTGCTCGGCGTGGTCGCCTCCTGCAAGCCGTCTCGCGGTACCATGCCGCCGGTGTCGCGCTTCGCAAGCTGTTCGGTCTGCAGAGCGTACCGGCTTTTCAGATGGTTTTCCGCGCGCTTGGTTTCGGCGCCGCGTTACAGATTGTGCAGGGTCTTGAACATCTCCAGCAGGGTGTCGTGCGCGACGAGGCGCTCGACCCGTCAACGGCCCTGATCCAAGCTCTTATCGTAGAGCCGGCTCGTGTGTGGGCCAAAATCTCGACCGGGTACGTGGAAGCTGAATCGTTTGCCCCAGAGGCGCGCTATTGCGCACTTGATGAGGATGTCGGCGCGGAGTTCGTTTATCGCGTACTTATCGCGGCGGGCTTCGACTGTACGCGACAAGAAATCGCCGACAATGTCGAGGAAGCGTATCACATGCTGGCGGAAGCCGAATATTACGCGGAGCTTGGCTGGTAGAAACCCGCTCTCGCTTTCCAGCATAGGTTGAGGTGGAGAACAGCCGTTGCGGGAGTTGCCCCAGAGTCAAGAGCGCCGCCTGAAATAACCCAACCGTCGTTCGTCGGGGTTTGTCCGGCCTATGGTAGCGCGGTCTGATCCGCCTTCGATTATTACAGGCTCTCCAACACAGGAGAGACATATGAAGCGTGCTACATCGTCGGCTGGCGGCCGCGACCACACCGATGGGCTTACCAAAGGCCTCATCCCGCATCAGGCGCGCGGGTACTGCTGCACGAGCATCTATGCGTACGGCTATGAGGAGCGCGCCGCTTGCGGCGCCCTGCTTAACGCCGACGGTTTCAACGTTGCCGAGCAGGAGTTGCGCGACGGGGCAGAGGTGACTGCGTTCGTCTACTTTTGCAAGAGCTGCGGCGAAGAGGTGCTGATCGTGCGCGGTGACCGCGATTGCGGTCACGCCAGCCTGTTCGCGTTCGAGCACGCGCCGGGCAGTGAGTGGATGCACACGGCCGTGCCTGCGGCAATCGCCGAGGCGCACGCCGCCATTGCCGGTGACAGCATTGGCATTCCCGCCGGAGTGGCTGTCCGCTGCTGTGAAGCCGAAGCTTGAGGCGGAGCAGGCCCGTCGCGCCAAGCCGGTCGTGCTGAAAGTCGTCAAATAGTCGCAGATGGCGACTTCATTGAATGGGCGTCGGGTCAAGCGATCCGACGCCCTTCTTTTTAGGATCAGCGGGATGTTGTCAGAATTCGTGTCGTTTAGCGGCCTTAACAGTTCGATCGTCGGACCGGAGCCTGCAAAACTCGTCGCCCTCACGCGCGAGGCGATTGATCTAGCCGCGACCGAACTTCGGCCGCACGAGTCGCTCGACGACATCGTTGGCGCCGGGCAGCAGGCGGTGTATGCGGAGGCCGAAAACAAGAGTCGGCGCAACCTGCTGACGATTGCCCGCGCCGCTCAAGCCCACCGTAAGCTCACGCCGCCTCAACCAAGTGACGCGGACTTCGCCACAGTCCTGACGCGACAGCCGTGGCTCGGCAACGTCGATCATCACGCCAGTGCCCTGCAACGCTTGTTCGTGCCGCCAGCGGGTGTGCCAGCCGAGGACCATCACGCCCGTATCGCCGCGGCCATCGAGCTGCTGGCCACGGCGCCGCTCGCACTTGAGCCAGGCGAAGCGGGCGGACGGCCCACCGGCTGGGGGCCAGCCCGTATCGCCGTGCGCGCCAGCTACTTCTATCGGTGGGCGCACGGGTTGCCGCTGTCGGTCGGCTGGGACTACCCTTCAGCGCGGCGCCAGCGGCGCGATCCCGACAACGACACTGTGCTTGCGCCAACCACCGACGCCGCCCGGCTGGCCTGCGCCATCGTCGTGGCGCTTGGCATCAACGCGGACATGAACGCCGTGAAGCATCACCTTCAGCACTATGTCGACGAGCTTCGCGACGGCGGCCGCAAGCCGAGTTTGAGTGATTTCGTCGCACCGTGGGATCTTCCCTGTTCGAAAGGACAGCTGCCGCGCTGGCTACGCAAACCCTCAGGGTCTCAATAACTTAGGCTCCTGGCTGTATGGTCCAGCGAGCATTTGGGCGCCATGTTGCTTGCGGCGGCCACATAGGGCCGCCCAGCCACAGGAGGCACCATGAACCCCCACCATCCCCCGGCCTATGATCCGCTCATCGGGATGACCGCGGCCACCCAGATCAGCAGCCTGAGCCGCAGCAGCATCCACCGGCTGGTCAAGGCCGGCCGCTTCCCGGCGCCCGTGCAGATTACCGCCAACCGGATCGCCTTCCGCGAGTCGGAAGTGCTCGCCTGGGCGGCGGAGCCGATGGCCTACGGCGCCGAGGCCGACTTCTAGGCCGCCGGCTCCCATCGATCCGCGAGCGCGGTCACGACGGCGACGGAACCAAGCAAGGCGCCGCCGTCATGACCGTAGCTCCGCCCGGCGCCCCCTTGGGCGCGACATTCTACGCGTGGGTTGCGCCCGCGCGAGCGAGCCTTGCTATGACCGAAGACGCCCCCGCCGGCAGCGACGCCCCCCGCCAGAAGAGCGCGATCGCGCGCGATCATCTCGCCCGGATCGGCCGCGCCGACGGCACCATCATGTTCCGCGCGATCACGGACGATCCGGAGCGGAAGAACGCGCCGGGCTTCCGGCCGGTGCAGCTGGACGGCACGTTCGATCAGCACGCGCAGGCGCTGCGCCGCCTGAACGACGCCGGCTACGGCATCTTCTATCAGGCGAACCTCGCCGACGGCCTCGGCTTCAAGGCCGGCAACATCGTCGGCGCGACGACCTTCTTCGCCGACTTTGACGGCACCCCGCTCGGCAATGTCGATCGACCGGGGCTGGCGCCCCACGTCACGGTGGAAACCTCACCCGGTAAGCGGCACTTCTACTGGCGGGTGAGCGGCATCCCGATGGACGCCTGGACGGCAGTCCAGAAGCGGCTGATCGCGCTGTTCGGATCGGACAAGTCCATCCACGACACACCGCGAATCATGCGGCTGCCGGGCTTTCTGCACATGAAGCAGCCGGAGGCGCCGCACCTCGCGACGATCGTCGCCACCAGCGACGCGCCGGCCTACGAATATGACGCCTTCGTCGCCGCGCTGACGGCGGCCGAGGCGGCGAGCGGCATCGTCGCGGAGGCGCCGCGCAAGCCGCTGCCGACGACGATCGCGCCGCCGGCCGACCGCGACGTCGCGCGCGAGCTGGCCGTTGCCGAGTCGGCGCTGCGCCACAGCATCACCGCGGGCACCCTCGATCTGGCCGAGCGGTCGGAGTGGATCAAGGTCGGCATCGCGCTGAAGGCCAGCTGCGGCGAGGATGGATTTCCGCTGTGGGTTCAGCTCTCCAGCGAGGCCGACGGCTTCGACGGTGAGGATTCCTGTCGGAAACAGTGGAACACGTTCAAGAACGATCGGCCGGCCGACAAGCAGCTGACGATCGCCACGTTCATCCAGAACGCGAAGTACAGCGGCTGGAAGCATCCGGGCGGCGGCGGTGGTCGCGGCGGCGATGGCGATGGCGATGGCGATGGCGATGGCGGTGGCGGCGGCGGCGCAGATAGTGGCGGCGGAAGAGGCGGTGCCCGCGGCAAGACCGACGCGGCCGTGACCGTTCTCGATCAGGCCGAGGATGCCGGCGACGACTTCTGGGTCGACACGGTCGGCCGAGCCTTCGTCACGTTCAGCCTGGAACAGCGCGTGGCGGCAGTCGGCGGATCAGCGAGCGGGTGAACAGCGAGCTGTATCGCGGCGAGATAGCCGAGCGCTTCCTGGCCGAGACCGGCAAGAGGGTGCTGTCGCGAGAGCAAGCCAACATCGCCGTCGAGCTGATGGAGCATCGTGCCCGCACCCGCGGCGAGGTGCGCGAAGCCGCGGTGCGCGTGGCCGGGCACGAAGGTGTTGTCTACGTCGATCTGTCGCGCTCTGACGGCAAGGTCGTGCGTATCGATCGCACCGGCTACACGGTGATCGATCAGTCGCCCGTTGCCTTTGTTCGCGGCCGGGGTGGTGAGCTGCCGTTGCCGGCAGAGGGCGGCACGTACGCTGATTTCGAACGTCACCTCAACCTGTCGCCCAAGGATCGCCTGCAGACCGTCGGCTTCGCCATCGCCATGTTCAATCCGGCCGGACCCTACCCGATCCTGCTGGGGGAGGGGCCGCACGGCACCGCCAAGACCAGCCTGCTCGACAAGCTGATGGCGCTGGGCGATCCACCGGGCGATCCGCTGGACACCCACATGGCGCAGCCGCGCAGCGAGCGCGACCTTCAGATCGAGGCGGCTGGCGTGCGGGTTGTCGGCCTGGACAACATGTCGGCGATTACAGGCGAGCAGGCCGACTGGTGGTGCCGGCTGGCGACCGGCGGCAGCACCAGCGTCCGCAAAAATTACAGCGACGACGCGCAAATCCGCCACCGGGCGATCCGGCCGACGATCATTACCTGCATCGGCACGCCGAGCGGCAAGGGCGACTTCCTCAGCCGCTGCGTGCGGGTCACCACCCTGCCGATCCCGAACCCGCTGCCGGACGAGATGGTGCGCGCCGCGTTCGAGGCTGACCGGCCGCGGATGCTGGGCTTCTTGTTCCGGTGCGTTTCGGCGGCGTTGCGCAACAAGCCCGCGCTGGAGGCGGCGGTCGCTGCCGGCGATTTACGCCTGCCGCGGATGGCGGGCTTTGCCATGTTCGTGGAGGGCGCGGCCGAGTTGCTTGGCCTGGTCCCCGGTAAGTTCTCCACCATTTTGCGGGATGGCCAGTCCACGATGCAGGCGGAAGCAGCGCTCGGCAACCCCCTCGGCATGGCGATCATGCGCTATTTCTCGGACGACGGATCGCGCGGCGGCTTGGCGGGCGCGGTGTTCGGCGGCGACGATAAGCGCAACACACTGGAGGGCGCGGCCACCGAAATGCTGTTGGCGCTGCGCGGCTACGATAACGAAGGCCGCGACTGGCCGGCGACCAACATGCTCAAGGATCGGCTTCGTCGCATCGGGCCTGGGCTGGCAGACCTCGGTGTCGAATGGAAGTTCGTGGGGCGCACCGGCCACATCAACAAGTCTAGCTATGTGCTGACTCGCACCGCGGCGTTCGTGCCGATCGGGGAGGCGCGGCGGGGCTAGGCCAAAGGGAACGGCGATCGACGGCGGGGCGGCCGTGTCGGCTGTTGGCTGGCATTTGCGGCAGCTGCGGCAGCTGCGGCAGCCCGATCGACAACTCCCGACAATTACGCTGACCGCGGCCGTCGGCAGCGGCAGGGGGCTGACCTTCTAATCTTCCTCTGGAAAAGGGGAGCAGCTGCCGCAGCTGCCGCAGCTCCCCAAAATCGGCCACTTTTTGGAAGGCGCAGCTGCCGCAGTGGTGCCGCAAGCTGCCGCCTTTTGCCGGGATCGATGCGGATATCGCCGGATTTAGATAGTGACGCTGAACCCGAAGAAGATTTTCTCGATCCGAGGCCGTCCTTTTCCTCCGAACCACGATGACGTGCGGGGCTGATCGCCGTGTTCCCCGCGCATGCGCCCGCTAAACTCCACCATAGGCGGCTGCCGCACCGCCGACCTGGCTACTGCGCTGCTGCTCCACCGCGACGGTCACCGCGTTCCCCTGTTCGAACGGTTCGTCGAGCCGCTACCCGTCCGCTGAACCGTGCTATCCGTGTCGCTCGTGCGCCGACTGCCGTCACGGTCGCGCAAGTCACCGTGACCGGCCCCACCGGCAAGTCCAAACCGCGCGGCTTGCCCGCGCTACCAGCGTCGCTATCCCTGTCCGAATGACGTTTGATCTGGACATCGGCAGCGCGACCGTATCGCGCCTGCTAGCCGCCATCGCCTCCGACCAGCCCGCGCCCGGCGCTGGCGCCGCCGGTGCCGTGGCCCTCGCTCTCGGCCTGGCGTGCGCCCGCAAGGCCGTGCGCATAAGCGGCCGGCACCACCCCACCAGCGCCCTGCTGCCGGCTGTCGACGACCGTCTCGCGGCCCTGACCGACGAGGCCATGGAGCGCGGCCAGCAGGATGCGCGGCGCTTCACTGCGCTGGTGAAAGCCATGCAGCTGCCCGATGTCGACGCCGGCCAGACAGCCGCGCGCGACACGACGATGGCCGACGCGGAGGCGGCGGTGCGATCGAACACTGTACGATGATCCCGCTGGCGCGACGGGCTTGATCGGCCTGCCGGGGGCCGCCAGCCCAGCTTATCGGCGCTGCCACGGCAATATCAGCCACGACCTCCGTTCCGGACCAACTCGTGCGTCGGTGCGTTCAGCGCCACAACAGGCGCAATTCCGCGCCCCGATGGAGCTGACATGTCCGAGACCACACCAACCCCGACGAGCAACCGCAAGACCGGCCTTACGGACGCGTTCCGCGATCACTTCTCCGGCAACGCGCCGCTCACGGAGAAGGCGACGAACTTCGCCAAGGCCCGGCCGTGGACCAGCGCCGCCTTTGCCGGCATCGCGGCGATGGCGGTGCTGAACACGCTGCGCGGGCGTCGCTGACGACCAGTCCAGGCATGTTGGCGTATCGTTCGGCCCCTACCGATGCGGTCCGCTGACGCGTGAGAAACTGTAATTCGATCGCGATTATGAGCAGGCCGGGGCCTCGCTGAACACGTCGAACGTTCGTAGCCTCAGGCGCAAGTGCTTGTCGGGAAGGCGTGATGTATGAACCGTCATGAGCGTCGGGCCGCTGCGAGCAGGGTCAAGACGCCACCGGCGTCACGCACATGCGCCTGCTGCGCGCCGCTGATGCCCCACGCGGTCGACCACGAGATCGTCAAGTTCGGTCCCGACGCTTCCGTGTCTCCATCGGATCGCATGATTAGCACGGCAGCCGCCGTATGAGGCGTTGCGTCCTCGAACCACAGCGCTAGCCGCATGCCGCAATATCTGCAGGCTGGCCTATGGGGCCTCCTCGGCGGCTCGGCCCTGTTGCTTGGCGCTGCCACCGCCTTCCTGTTTCGCCTACCTCAGCGGCTTGTCGCGGCCGTCATGGCGGTGGGCGCCGGTGTGTTGATATCGGCGGTCGCGTTCGATCTGATGGACGCGGCGTATAAGCGCGGCGGGTTCGACTCCACCGCGCTCGGCTTCCTCGCCGGCGCCGCCGCGTATACCGTCGCCAACATTCTTATTTCCCGTCGGGGCGCCAAGCACCGCAAGCGCTCGGGCGCGAACCCATCCGCAGCGCTGCCGCCGGCGGCGGAGGGCGCCGGTCTGGCGGTCGCTGTGGGCGCGCTGCTGGACGGTATCCCTGAGTCAGTCGTGATCGGCGTTAGCCTGCTTGAGGGCGCCGGCGTGAGCCTGGTGACCGTGGCCGCCGTGTTCCTGTCGAATGTGCCCGAGGGCTTATCGAGCGCCTCGGGCATGAAGGCCGCGGGCCACAAGCCGGCCTATATATTCGGAGTATGGGGCGCGATCGCGTTCGCCTCCGGGCTGGCTGCCGCGTTTGGCAATCTGGCCTAGCTAGCGCCAGCCCGGACATCGTCGCCGCGACCACCGCCGTGGCGGCCGGCGCGATCCTGGCGATGCTGGTGGACACCATGATCCCGGAGGCGGCTGAGTCCTCGCACGAATATGGTGGGCTGATCACGGTCGTGGGCTTCCTTCTGGCCTTCATCCTGACAAAGCTCGGTGGGTGAGCGACGATCCTCGCTCGCGACAGCAGCCGCGGGGATCACCGGTGGGCCGCCGAACTGAGCCTGACCCCAGGCGTTATCCCTTCCGATGCTCGGGAGAAGCGGTACGTCGGTTGCCGCGAAGAGGACGTTGGAGATGGCGGCCGTGTTCATATCGGCGACGGGTTGCTCGGCATCGTCCAGCCAAGGCGGCACGTTGACCATTGGCGCTCGGAGGTGCCCGCCGCCGACGTCCTCGTACGGCCCCTCGCGGGCAGGCCAAGCCGGCAGCGCGCATATGGGATATTGCAGCTGGCCGCCGGGCTGGCGCTGGCTGCGACGCTCGTCAGACAGCACACGCGACGGGCTGACGAGAGCCATGCGCGGTGGCGCGGCGAGCCTGACCGACCAATGGGTCGCTCCACTACTGCGGCCGACCCTCTCCCGTAGACAACTCGTCCAGCTTGATCGCGATCTCGGTCCATCGCCTCACACCCGCCATGTCGCCGCCCTGCGCCAGCGCCGTCACCCGCTCGGACACGTGCGTCAGCGCGCTTTGGCCATAGACGCGCAGCACCGCCAGCGCCTCGGCCCACCGTTCCTGTTCGGGGCGTCAGACGCCCGCCACCTTACCCGCCCGCGTGGGGAACACCGGCCCGCGCACCGCCATGCGCGCCGCCGGGTACGGCCGCTGCAACGCCACCGCCTCGTCGTACCTGCCACGCAGCCAGGTATCCCAATTAGCCACCTCCAGCACCGCGATCATCGCCGTGGGGTGCACCGGCGCCACCAGCTCGTTGGGGTTGCACGTCACCATCGCCCAGCACAGCCTGCCCGCCATCTGCTGGCACAGGCCCGCCACGGCGAACACCGGCTGGTCCGTCACGCTGAACCACATCTCGCCCTTGATGGGCTTGCCGCCGCCCACGTCGTGCGCCTCCGGCGTCCACTCGGCAAACTCGGTCAGCGGCACCAGGCAGCGGTTTGCGGGGCTCTCGGCAAGGCGCCGCCACTGCGGCAGGCCGAGCTGGCGCACGTTCGTCATCGGCCACTTGGCCTGCCCGCCCAGCACCTTCCACGCGCCCAGATCTCGCTGTCGGGCAGCGCGCCGCCGGTCAGCGCCATCATGTGGTCTGGCCGCACGACGCCGCCGCCGGCGAACGGATCGACGAGCACCACCGCGGTGTCCGCGCCGACGCGGACCAGCGTATGCCCCGGCGTGTTCAGCGCGTCCGCTGCCCAGCCCACCCGTCGCGCCGCCGCGACGTAGAGAATAGACAGGCTCCCCGACAACCGGCGCCTGCGGTCGATTACGGGGACCATGTCGGCGTTGTCGGGATCGTCGTAGGTGTCGCGGTCGCCGGCGAAATTGAACCCATTGCCGATCAAGCACGCGAGGATCTTCGCCCGCGCAGCGCTCGGCTCGGCCGCGCCGCCAGCATCTGCCAGGTGCTGCTTCATTGCTGTCAGGATCTCGGTGAAGACGCCAAGATCCATTTCTGGAGGATCGAGCGCGATGGCGTTTGAGGCATTCCGGTGCATCCGCATTGGCGCGGCTAAGAAGAAGTTTCAATTACCTGCCAACCTAGATCCGCGACAAAACAGAAGGTCAGAGCGGCGATCTGGTGCAATAGGATTGAAAGCCGCTTTAGAAAAGGTTCAGCGAAAGCGGTATGCGCAAAGTCGTACGTAGGTCGGTCGCATCGTCGGTAGCTCCCACCTCGACATTCCAGTTAATCGTCGTTTTCAAGCTGGTGCGATAGCTCACGCCGAACAGGAAGCGACCGAGTTGGAGGTCGCGCGTCTTTGTGCGCTGCAGTTCGCCCAGCTCGCCGGTCTGCGCGTCGGACAGCCGCAGCCGGGTCCGCGTGCCGAAAGCCCATGTGTGCGCATAGCCGAAGCTTAGAGACGTTCGCGGATTGAGTGAAAGCGCGATGCCGAGGCTTGCCGCCGGTTCATTGCCCGGCTTCACATATTCGATGAAGGCCGGGCCGATCGTCCGGTTGATGCTGCGGCCGAAGTTGATCGTGTAGCCGAGCGTGCCGAACAGCACCGCCGGATCGGTGGGCAGAATCGCGGTGAGCGAGGGCGACACGCCCCAGAAGCCGGCGCCCGTCGCCGCCTCGGTCGCGTTGCCGAGCGCGTCGCGGTTCACAGCGAATGGGTTCGTGCCCGTCGGCGCGATGCCCTGCACGCCGGCGATCAGATAGGGGCGGCCGCCGGTGCCGTTGGTGAACTGGTAGCGCACGCCGAAATCGACGTCGCCAAGCCCGCCGTCGCTGACCGGCTTGTCGATCTGACCGGCGTTGGGCATGGCCGGATCGGACACGGGTGCCAGCACCGAACGATCAGAGCGGTAGACGTAGGGCACGCGGGCGTTCACCTCCAGCCGGTTGGTCACGCCGAGCCGGGCGACGCCGGCCATCGTCAGCACGTCCTGCCGGCTCTCGTTGATGTCGAACACGCCGATCAGCACCGACTGCGGGATCTCGATGCCGCGAAACACGACGCGGTTGCGATCGGCGCGGGCATATTCCAGGTCGCCCTCAAGGGTCAGCCGGCCCGCGCGGGTGATGACCCCACCCTGTTCCGCCAGCACCGCGACCTGCACCTGCCGCTGGTCGGTGGGTGCCTGACCTACCGGCTGGATCGCAGCGGAGCGCGCTCGCGACGGAGCGCCGGCCTCCGCCGATCCGGGGGCCGGGGCCGGGGGTGAGGGCGGCAGCGGCACTCCGCCGGGCGTGACGGCCGCGCTCTGCGTCTCGGGGCCGCTGCCCAGCTTCGCGACCATCGTCCGCTCCAGCTCTTCGAGACGCGTGCGCTGCGCGTCGAGCGCCCGCTGCTGCTCGTCGAGGCGGGTGCGCTCGCGGGCGATCTGGTCGCGCAGGTCGGCAAGCTCCTGCGGCGCCGGCGCGGCGGATGGGGCCGCCGCCGCCAGCGCGGCCGTCAGAATCAGTAATCCGGCCACAGGCTCTCTTCCTTCATCGTCCCCGCACCAGCTGAAGGGCCAGCGCCTCGTTGGCGAACAGGCTTGCCGCGAGCAGCGGCGCGACGTTGCCGAGATCCACGTTGACCGACGCGATCGTATCGAGATCGCGGTTGTTCGCGGTATTCGCGACGACCGCGCCGGTTGCCTGCCCGATCAGATGGCGCACTTGGAGATCGCCGGTATCGAGCGTAATCACGGTGCCCGCGTCCGTACTCGTCTGGCGGAACGTGCCGGGGCCGGTCGTCACCGGCGCGCCATCGGCGGTCACGGGCACCAGGGTCTGCCCCTCGGCCGTAACCCACGTGCTCTGCGGCCCGTCGACAAGGTTGACGATCGCGGCGCCGGCCTGCGGGGTCACGGAAACGGTCGTGCCGCTCGGTGAGCGGGCGGTGACGATCACGGGCACGCCGGACGAGGCGGGCGTGGTCACCACGGCGGTGCCTGGCGCGAGACGGTCGCCATCGCGGCCATCGGTGAACACGCGCGTGCCGGTGATCGGTCCGTCACTGGAAAAGATGGTGTGCAGCACCAGCACGCCATCGATCCGTGTTTGGATGTCGATGCCGATCGCGACGTCGAAGCCGTTCGGCAGCATCAGGCCGCCACGCATGACGGCGAGCTCCGGATCGGCGACGCGCGGGCCGGAGAACGGAGCCGCCGCGGGCGCAAGCACGACGATATCTCCGGCGGTAAGTGGCGCGGCGACCGCCGTGCCCGCCCACAGGCCCAGAAGCGCGGCACATTGCGATGCTGTCCGGACGACCATCGGCGTCTCCTAGAATTCGCCGGGCAGCGGCCGGGTGAGGGCAAGCTCGGCAAGGCTTACCGCCTGCGCCTCCGGGTAGAAGCGGCCGGCGGGGACGAGCGCGAGATCGGACGGCTGGTTGAAATGTCGCTGTGCCGTTTCGATGCGGCCATTCAGCGCGAAGAACACGCCGTTCCACTGCTTCAGAAATGTCCGCTCATTCTCGCGCCGCAGCCCGAGCGAGGGATCGCCAAGGATGAGCATGTCGTCCTGCACGCCCTTCACGACGACGAAATGCTTATAGCCGTTGAAATCGATGAGGGCGATGCCGGGCGTGCGCGCACGCATGACGTCCGCCAGCGAGACGCGGTAGCCGTCGGCGGCGATCCCGCGGCGCTCCAAGTATCGCTTCATGTCCAGCAGCGAGAAGCCGAGGCGGCGGATCTGCTCGCGATCGCCGTCGCGGAACATGCCGAGGAACACGGACTGTTCGGACTGCGGATCGTCATAGTGGTAGCGCAGCAGCGTGGCCAGCGCGGCCGAGCCGCAGCTGAAATCATATTGCTGGCGGACGACCGTGGCGAACTTGCGCCCGATCATGCTCGTCACGGGCACCGCGAATTCCAGCGCGCCGCCGAAGTTCACGCGGTTCACGCCTTCCGGAATCGGCGCGGTGCTGCATGCCGACAGCAGCAAGGCGCCGAAGAGCGACGCCTTTCGCCGGATGGACCTCGCCCGCTTCATGCCGTCACGGTCGGATCGCGACGTTGACGTTTAGCGAGGCATTGATCGAGACGTTGTTGCCGGTGTTGGCGCTCAGCACCGAAAGGCCGTGCAGGTCCGCGAAGGAGGATCCGTCGAACCTGATCGTGCCCGTCACGCTCGATCCACTCACGCTGTTGTGCGAGACCTCGCTCGTGTTGCGCGCATCGACCACCATGTTGAGGTCGGTCTTGCCGGCAATCGCGCCCAGTTCGTCATTGCTCACGGAGGTGGCGGCGAAAGGCGTGGCACCGTCATCGGCGGCTTGAGCCGTCGCAGGTATGGCGAGGCCGGCGGCGGCGGCGAAGATGAGGCGGAGGGCTGGGGTCATGTCGCGTCCGTGAGCCGGAGGAGTGGGATGGCAGAGCGCGGCGGCCGGGGAGCCCGGCCGCCGCGTCCGTTCGCATCACCGCAGGTTGATGTCCCGCGTGGACACGCTCACGCTGATCGACGAGTTCTGCGATGCAGCCACACCGGTGTTCATGTTGAGCGACTGCATGCCGGCGAAGTTCTGGAACGCTCCGTCGCCTGTGGTCAGGCTGTTGTTGACGGTGCCGGCGCTGCTGCTTGGCGGAGTGAAGTTCACCTTCACGCCCGTGACATAGCTGGCAAGATTCGCCGAGGCGACGATCGCGCTCGCGCCGAACTGGTTGCTCGTCGTTGCGGCCCCGGTGCCCGCGCGGGTGTCGCTCGTCTGCGACGTGGAGGAGTCCGCGAAGCTGGCGTCACCACCGCCGTTGGCGACCGATCCGCGCCCGTCGTTGCTCGCGCTGCTGCTGTTCGAGCTGGACTGGTTGCGATTGTCGCTGGCGGTGCCGCCGTTGTTCGCAGCGACCTGTGCGCCGGAAGCACCGCTGCTATCATTGCTGTTCGTCGAGCGGTTAGAGTTGTCGGCCGTCGAGCGGTTAGAGTTGTCGTTAGTCGAACGGTTTGAATTGTCGGCCGTCGAACGGTTCGAGTTGTCGTTCGCCGAGCGATTGGAATTGTCTACGGTCGAGCGGTTCGAGTTGTCCGCGGTCGAGCGGTTCGAATTGTCCGTTGTCGATCGGTTGGACATGTCGCGGTTGTCGCTGGCAGTGCCCCCGTTATTGGCCGCGATCTGCGCACCCGATGCCGAACTGCCGTCCGCCCGGTTGGTGGAGTGGTTGGAGTTATCGGTTGTCGAACGATCCGAGTCGTCGGTCGTCGATCGGTCGGACATGTCGCGATTGTCGGACGCCGTACCTCCGTTGTTGGCCGCAACCTGCGCCCCGGATGCCGAGCTGCTGTCAGAGTGCGACGACATGTTGCGGCTGTCACTGGCGTTTCCGCCATTGTTTGCGGCGACCTGCGCTCCGCCGGCGCCACTGCGATCGGAGTTGTCGGTGGTCGATCGGTTCGAATTGTCCGTCGTCGAGCGGTCGGCGTTGTCGGCGTAGTGGCTGGTCGTCGAGCGATCGGAATTGTCCGTGTTCGTCACCTTCGTCGAGTGATCCGAATCGTCCGCATAGTGACTCGTTGTAGTGGTCGAACGATCGGAATTATCGTCGGTTCGGGTCGAGTGATCGGAATTGTCCGTGTAGCGGTTGGTCGTCGCGGTCGAACGATCGGAATTGTCCGTGCTGGTTGCTTTTGTCGAACGATCCGAGTTGTCGGTCGTGGATCGATCGGAGCTGTCCGCGTAGTTGTTCGTCGTCGAACGATTCGAATTGTCGGTCGTCGAGCGGTCCGCATTGTCGGAATAATGATTCGTCGTCGAACGATCGGAATTGTCGGTCGTGGACATGTCGCGGCTGTCGCTGGCGTTCCCGCCATTGTTCGCCGCCACCTGCGCGCCCGATGCGCCGCTGGAGTCCGAGTGCGTCGCCACGTGCGACGAGTTGTCCGAGCTGTCGTTCACGACGCTCGAATTGTCCGAGTAGTCGTTGTTGAGGTTGGATTGGTGAGCAGTTTGCGACGAGTCCGAGTAAGTGGAACTGTCGTTGTACGAGCCGTTCGCCGCGTCGCCACTGGCGACCGCACCGTTGCCGCTGATCGAACGATCGGGCGTTGCGGTCTGAGCGAAAGCGGGCATCGCCACCATCATCGCGGCGGCGGATGCCGATGCAGTCAACATGATTCGCGCGTTCATTGAGGCCATCCTGTTCTGCCGGTGCGACGGGTGCCGCGCCGTGGGTCGATCCAGATCCGCGGGGGCAGTCGATCCGGTGGAAGATCGATAGATTAACGAAGCATTTAGGAAGACCCTCGGCCGGCACTCGAACGCCCCTCCAATTGGAATAAATCCGCTCATCCAAATGGATGATCACGCCTGTAAAGAGGAAGTGATCGACCATCCTCTCAAACAGTAGTCGCGCAATCTTCAATTTCCGTGCAATTATGCGGGAAAACATGCGGGTTGGAAGACATGACGAGGCGTGCCAGTCCGGTCTGAGACGTGGCTCCTGACTTTCCAAATACTGATCTAAGATGTGTCCGCGCAGTCGAGATCTTGATGCGCATTGCATCTGCGGCAATGTCGAGCGTGTCACCAAGCAGAAGATGCTCGGCGATTAGCGCCTCTGACCGGGATAGCGCAAAGTGTCGCGCAAAGGCCCGTACGTGATCGCCGACATCCCTCGCCGGGTCCAGTAGCCATAGAACGTGGGCTATGCCGCCGGGTTCCCGGTCCATCGCGACAACCGTCACCGAAAGGGAGGGGCTTGCCGCATCCGCTCCGACGAGCAGAGTCACGCAAGGCGCCGTATGGCCGACCTTGATACCGCCGCTTACCGCCGTCTGCAGCGCCACTCCGTCGCGAAGGTTCGTCGCGTGCAGCAGATTGCCGTTACGACGCAAGCCGCGCCCGGCAGCGAGCAGGCGATCGGCGGCATCGTTCGTCCAACAGATGTTTCCGGCAGGATCGAGCATGACCATGCCCATCGCGCTGGTGCCGATCGCGGCCTCTGCCCTGGCGGCGCGCTCTTCCGCAGCTTCCATCCGCGTGGCCGCCGATAAGCACGCGAGCAGCACTGGCGCGATCGCCGCGATGGTCGAATTGTCGCGCCCATGATCCCGGCCACCACCCTGCCAACCCGATCCTATCAGCATGAATTCGGCTGAGCCGACTATACCAATCGGCCAGTGCCGTTCTTCCGCTGCTTCGGCATCGTATGTGCGATCGTCTCGGCTCTTGGCAGCGGAGGCCCTCTCCCACTCACTTTGCCTTCGCGATCGCTGCGCCAACTGCGAAACCTGAGCTTGCGCGAGAGCCGCTGCATCCTTCACCCGCTCGAGACGGAGCGACGATGCTCCGATCTGCACGCGGATAGCCTCAAGCAGCAGGATCAGCGGATCGTCTTCGGCCGCCTTCGCCGCCGGGCAGGCGCGTTTCGCCTCTGCCTGCATGATCTCTCTCCCTCACCTTCTGCCAGCCCACCACGCCACACTTCGGGAGCGGCGACTATGATCCATGTTGGCTCCCAAGCCATTGCTGCATTTATAGTTGTTCGTGCGTTCACCGTGACAGCGCGCGTGGCGAAGCCGCGCGTCAGGACGCTGGAGGAGGATGGATGAAGGTTGCCGAGGAGCAGGAACTCGGTCGTGTGATGGCTGAAATCCAGGAAGCGATGGCGGCGACGACCACCGTCCTTACGATCCACACGGCCGGGACGACGCCGGCCTTTCTGTTCGCCGGCTCGGGCGGCGAAGACATGATCGCACCATTGATGCGAGAACTACCGCTTCAGGAGGCGCTCTCGCGCGGCGAGCATGGCTGGTTCGAGCTAGAGGGTGGCGACGGCGGCATTCACTTAGTGCTGGCCATGCCTGTGCAACAGGTGCCGGGGCACAGCCAGCTTGTCATAAGTGCGGTGTTCGAAGCCATGGACGCGGCGGAGCGAGGCGCGGCGGAACAGGTCTATCTGCGTCGGCGCCCCTTCGCGGTCGGTTATTTTCGCCTCTGGCAGCTGGATCGAGCGCGAATGCGGCGCATGGTCGCGCTGGAGGCGGCGCTCAATCGATTCGATCTCGGCATAATCCTGCTTGATCGCGACGGACGCATCGCATTCGCGAACAGTGCGGCCGAGACGGTGCTGCTCGATGCAGATGGTCTTCGACGCCATCGCGGCGGCATCGCCGCTACCGGCCTGCAGGATGCGATAAAGCTGCGCGCCGCTGTCGAGCATATCGCGGGCGCCGATGGCGCGGCGACGCGCGCCCCGCTGCTGATGCTCGCACGGGCGCAGCGACCGTCGCTCGTCGTGTCGGTCATGCCGTTGGACGAGCCGCCTGCCGAGGCTAGCGACGTCACGGCCATCCTCTACATCCTTGATCCAGCACTCGACACGGAACAATTGCTGCAGCCGATCTGTCGGCTATATCATCTGACACCCGTCGAAACGAAGCTGTCCTGCCTGCTCACCGGGGGCGCAACCCTCGCCGAAGCCGCCGTCTCGATGAAGATCAAGGAGCATACGGCAAAGAGCTGCCTCAAGCAGGTATTCGCGAAGACTCGCACCAATCGTCAGGCGGATTTGATCCGGACGCTTATGTCAAGCCTTGTGCGTGCTTCTCGCGCGGCACCGTTCGAAGTTCTTTAGTAAGCGTATCAGAGCGTCGCCGAGGCCCGCGGTTCGGGTTCGGACCGCTGCTCCCCGTCAACTGCCGCCGGATCAGCACCTTGTAGACGTAGGCGATGCTCACCCTAACCGCGCCGCTCGCCCAACCGGCACGCCGCCATCCGCCGCCGCGATCATGATCCCGCAGTTATTGTAATCAGCTCTGATCCGATCGCCAGCTCATCGCCGTCTCCCGCGTGACAGCACTATATGAATTGCACGATCTCACCTTTAAGAGTTCTATCAGCGGTTCCGCCTAGTATGATCAAGCTCGGTTTTCTCTAGGCTACAACCGACGCTTGATTTAAGCGCTCGCATCCTACGACTTTATCGTCGAGCACTGCTGTCAAGTGCCAATCATCCCCTTGCCCAGACAGGACATGTCATGCCATCCAAACAGCACCGGGAAATGTCGGGAACGATTCCGGAAAAACCATACTAAATAGAGCGATATGCCACAAGCGCGATTGTTACAAGTATTACCAGTGCCAAGACTTCGATCTCAGCGCGTCGGGTCGGGTCATTGTTCGACATTGCAACACCCATTATGTTAAAGAGGCGCATTAACAGCCTTGACTGAGCTACCCGACTGCTTGGTAATGCCATCTCTTGTACAATGAACTCCCCTAAGCAATGAGCATGGTAAAGGCACTGCCCGCGGTGTGGTTATAGTCTAGACAAACGCATCCGGATGTTTCCGCAACGTCTCCGCGCTTCCGCGAGCGCAGCCGCCAACGCATGGTCGTGGACAAAGCTCGGCGGAACCCCGTCGTCATTGATCCTAGGGAGTGGCTGCCCCCAGCAGATCGAGCAGCGTATATCTTCTCCAGGTCTCGCGATTGCCTCTGTGGCGTCGATGGGCACCCAACCGCTGCCGGCACGTATTTCGCCTTTAATGACCGGCTCGTTCATTCAGGAGCTCCCGCGTTCCCCATCCGGTCTGACGCGATCTTGAACTTCGGTGTGCAACATGAATCAGCGGCTGTACCGGCGAACGGAGATACGACGCCGCTTCTTTACGACAGCGAAAGCGCGATGCGATCAGGCCGTTCCATCCGGCAGGTCGAAGCTCAAACTAGCCAGGATCGCTTGGAGGATCGCCAGCGATTTCTGCATGGTGGCGGGAGAATCGCCTAACTCTATGGCGATCTCCTCCTTCACCTCAGCGGCGGTCTCGATGATGTCGACCGCGTCCTGCACTGTGATCACAGAGCGGGCGATGAGCCCGTGGATGAGGCTCTCGACAAGCAACATGGCCGCTTGTCCATGGGGGTCAGGGCGATGGGTGGTGATGTCGCGACGGAGGTCGTTGTCGTTGGAGATCTCGTCGACCATCGTGGAAAACTCCGGACCAGGCGAGAGCACGAGTGACTCTCAGCCGTCGGAGCCTGGACCTGGGCCGACGATCGCCTCTCATAGCAGGCGGGAGCAATCGCGCTACCACTCACATTAACATTCGACTATAACATCGGACTATGTTCCTGAATGCCTATACGTGTGAATATAGCCTATGGGGAACCGCTTCATCGACAAATTGCGCGGCTTTGGCGAGTTGAGCGAAGCAGACATGTCGGCGCTTGCTACGGCGACCGCACGGCCCAGGAAGTTCGCCGCCAGGCAGGATCTGATCCGGGAAGGAGACCGTCCCGGCCCCGTGATCGTCATGCTCGAAGGCTGGGCCTGTCGCTATAAGATTCTGCCGAACGGCACGCGGCAAGTGCTGGCCTATCTGATGCCCGGCGATTCCTGCGATCTGCATATTGGTTTGCTGGCGGAGATGGATCACAGCATTCAAACCGTCACGCCATCAGTCGTCGCGACGATCAGTCGTGGCGAGATGGACGCAATGATGGACGGACACCGCGAGATCGCCAGAGCGATGTACGTGGCGCAGCTGGTTGACCAGGCTACCATGCGCGCCTGGATCACCAGCATGGGCCGGCGGACGAGCATCGAGCGGGTGGCCCATCTCATGTGCGAACTCTACCTACGCGCGCGTAACATCGGCCTTACCGATGAGCCTACCTTTGGGTTGCCCTTGTCCCAGTTGCTGCTCGCCGACTCTCTGGGCATGACGCCGGTGCACCTCAACCGGGTCTTGAAGGAGCTACGGCAAAAGGAAGTGATGGTGCTACGGCGTGGGAGCCTCATCATTACCGATCCGGCCAAATTGGTCCAGATCGCGGGCTTTGACGAGAACTACCTTCATCGGAGGCTTCGCAGCGCCGCGTAGCGTCAAGACTCGTGTAAGTCTTGATCCAAGATAACAACTGCTACTGCTATTCATGCGATGAACTACCCGACTGGCTGCTCAGCGATGAGCCCGCTATTTGCGAGGTCAGGATGGACATCGTTCGTCTGCGTTTCGAAGCGATGCAGTGCCATTTGGCGGCAACGAGATCGGAGGATTTAGTAGAGCGAGAGCGGCTCTATCTTCAGGGTCTCACGTTCAGCGCTCTCGCTGACCAATTGCAGGCGCTCACCGATGGATCAGCGCCGCCTTTGACTCCGCTAGAATTAACGCGTCGATTTAACTGATCCACATCAAATCCTGGCTTTCAAATTGAAGTATCGCGGGTAGTGTTCGTCGGCTGGTCTTGCCCCACCCCCTGCCCAGCCGACGAGCACCACCTTGAAGGCCATGTGACAACATGGTCAGCGGGCCGTCCGCTGGTGCAATCGACCGAACGTCCCCGGTCCACAACTTGCACGATACTGCCGTGCCTCACCTGAGGAGACACTCCTTGTCTAAGCCGCCGCCATCCGGTCCCCGTTCTGACATCACGGGCATCAACCGAGACGCGCGCGTCAACACGCCGAACCGCGATGCGGGTAAGGGCTCGGCGAAAGAATTGGATGAAGCTGACAAGCTCAGCATCGGCCTGCCTGATGAGGGCGAAAACGCTCCCGAGTGAATGCACGTCTGGTGCTGGCCAGCCTATTGCAAGAGTTCCGGCACGCCTCGATCCAGGATCAATCAGGAGATGGCTTATGCCCGCTACCTTTACCAGCAGCGGTGCCGCTGGGTGACGTCCGACGTGATCGTGCAGATACGCCTGAACGACGGGCAGCGCCGGGAGGTGGGGCCGGGCAACAGCCTGGCCGTGATCCGGAACGGGCCGTATCGCGGCTATCTCCTGCTGTCGCGCCACAAGTATCTGCCGGGCGGCGGATCGTACGACCCGACGTTCGTGGTGCGGCCGGACGGACGCGAGACATTGCGCGTGCCGGGGTCGGAGGATGACGAGGAGGCGGTAGCGGACTGGCTGGAGCAGAACGGCTGGTGGGCGTCCTGACGCCGCCGCTTGTGCCGAAGTGCTAATTCTGTGCTACTCCGCCTCGTCCATCTCCGCGTCCACGCTGTCGGCAAACTCGCGTGCGGCCTCGCGGTCGTCCTCGCTGGTGAACGCCTCATCCACTTCCGGCGCGGCGCCCAGCATGTACATCAGGCACCATAGGCCGAAGCGCTGCTCCTCGTCCTTCTCCAGCGCGAACTGGAGCCGCAGGCGGGTGGTGCCCGCCACCAAAGCATCGGGCGATAGCGCTTCCAGGTCGGCGGTGCCGAAGAAGCGAAAGAGAAGCTGATCGAAGTCCATTCGGCCACCATAACACGCCCGCGGCCGGTGTGTCCGGTCCATTGGCGAGGCCGAATCACGCGGGCCGCGGGGCAAAGGCTTGAGTCGTGTTCCTGCTATGTTCTAATCTCCGCCACCGGAGGACACGACTCATGAACCTCACCCTGCAAGGCCAGCCGCACGAGCGCGTCAGCGTGTCGGGCGACATCACCACCACTCTGCGGGTGCCGGTGGGCTGGGCGGACCGGCGCTTCCGCGTGGCCACCTCGGACGGCACGCTGTTGCTGGGCACCTACAACGAGGGCAGCTACCGCTTCGCCGTGGAGGTGGAGGGCGCCGCGATCACGCGCGTGCGCAACACTGGCGCCAGCGACGTGGTGACGCTGGACTGGGCGGTGGAGTGGATCACGATCAGCGACGTGGAGGACTCGGCGTTGACGGTGCGTCTGCCCGAGCCGCTGCCCCTGTTCGGGCAGCTGTGACCACGGCGCGGTTCGACACGACCTTCAGCTTCGGGGCCAACGGCGCGCAGTGCCGGGTGGAGTGCAAGTGCGGGCGCGCGCGCACCGTGGACGCAGAGGAGCTGCGGCGCATGTTCCCGCTGCCGGTGCCGATCGCGCGAGCGGAGCTGCGGCTGGTGTGCCGCGGCTGCCGGCGGCGTGGGCACGCGCGGATGGTGCCGGTGCCGATGGAGAGGGGGTGAGACATGCTGTAGGTCACCCCCGCGGAGCAGCCGCCGATCCTCGAACTGCCAGGCTCCCCGCACAGCCGATACCCGCGAGGGCCAACGTCGTCGCGCACGAGAGCCATAGCTCTGCCGTCTGCGTAGGCCGGCTGGCGGGGCTGGCGGGGTTGCGGGCGGGGCTGCGGCACCCGCAGAATGGCGGATTTCCGTCCTTTGCGGGGTTGGCGGGGTCGCGGGGTTGTTTCTAATTAGAAGGTAAGGGCGGCCGGCTGGCACATGGCCTGCCGGCGCGCAAGCTGGCTGGCGGGCGCTAGTGAAAATACACGCAAAACAACCCCGCCAACCCCGCAACCCGCCAGCCTAACCTATACCGTTGTCATGGCTCTACATTCTCGGCGGGGTTGCTGCCGTGCCAGGGGGTTGCCAACCCCGCCGCAGCCCCGCCGCAACAGTCGGCTGGTCGTTCGCGAAGTGCGGCTGCGCCCAGCGTCAATCCCGTGCGCATACGGCCGTTACTGCTCGCCGCGGGGTTGGAATGGATCGGGAGGGTACCACTTCGTCGCCTTGCTGGCGCGTCGGTTCCCGGACCACAATCCGTCGCTCCGGCGGTATGGGCGGCGGCGCCCGATATCGCCCGCGGCGGCGTGCGGCAGCCTCGTCTCGAACCGCCTCACCTCCAGCGCGGCTTCCTCATCGCCAGCGCGGGCAGCTCGTCTGAGCCAATGCCGGTAGCCGGCCAGATCGCGCTTGTTGAAGTGCGTCATCGCCAAGTTCTGAGCGGCACGCTCGTTGCCCAGGCGGAACGCGCGTCGCTCCAGCCCTATTTGCGAATATGGGTCCGCGGGCTTGCCCGCCGGCCTTATGCGCCCGGAGAGCGCGAGCATGGCCTCCGTGTGGCGCCTCAGCGCGAGGTGCCAGAGCATCGGCTCGCCGAGGCCGACAGCGTTGCCGTCCAGGATCGCGCTTGCCCGATCGTACAGCCTGTCTTGCCGAACGTTGGTCATGTTCCACGCCTTCAACCGAATAGCCCCCGGCATCAAGCCTGCGCCTGGGATCGCTCGCGATCTGCACCGTTGACCTGCTTGCCGGAACCGGGCCATTGCTAGGTAAGGGAGCGTCGCTTCTATCTATATTGTGCGGGGTTGGGCAGATGCGGACAAGTTTGCTGTTAATTATAGCTACGGCTCTGATCGCCGCATCGCCGCTTGCGGCACAGAACGCAAGTCAAGTCGTCCTCGCACCCGGAGAGGTTCTCGCGCAGGCCGCGGGAATGGGACAGGTGCGTAGCCGACCCGAGACTGCACGCTTCCGCCTCACCGTTACGGCCCGGGCCAATAGCGCAGCCGCCGCTCGCAACGCGTGCGATGCGGCGCAACGCGACCTTCAGGCTAAGCTGCGGAGCGTGGGAGTGCCTGACGCAGCAATCACGGTGTTGCCGCCGGTTACATCGCAGATCGGGTTCATCGGCAACGAAGCTTACTCTGACGATGAGACCCCAAATCCTGCGGGTGCGGCAGCGCTGCTCGCGATGGCTCGGCAGCAAAAGATTGCCACGGTCGGCGTCCAGATCGAGCTTACCGACATGAACCGCCTAGCCTCCGTACGTCAGGTTCTCCTCGACAGGGAGGACGTCACTGCTCAACCCCCGACACTCTCCCTTCGTGATGACACCGCCGCGCGACGCGCAGCTATATCTCAAGCGATTGCAAAGGCTAAGGAAGAAGCCGAGGCCTACGCTGCTGCGCTAGGCCTGCGCGTGTCACGCATAGTGCGCGTATTCGATCCGGCCGCCACTTCGGAACAACCGCAGGTTTGGTCGCAGATGATCACGCTTATGAATGGCGGAACTGGTACCGAGGTGGTTACAGACGCACGCGTAGGCATGGAAGTTGTGCTGGCTCCCCGCTGAGCTGTAAACGTCCACTTCTACTTTAAATAACCCGGAAGCCGACACCCGGGTTGAGCAGGCTGGTCCGCGCCATGCCCCGACCCTATCGTTCGGCTCCTGCCATCCGACAAGGACGCCACGCCGCTCGTCGGGATCTCAATCCGCAATATGCGACAACCTCGCCGAGAACCGCACGCTCGGCACCTCCCGGCTGCTGCCGCGCACCTCGGCGGCGTAGTCGCCCGCCACCCCCTCCAGCTGCACCACAAGGTCGTTGTAGCCCAGCGCCGAGGTGACGCCCGGCACGTGCCGATGCTGCGTGACGCACAGCTCGGCGGTGAACAGGTCGCCAACCTGGCGGTACGTGCCCACGTAGGCCATGCCGCTGTCGCCGCCGCGCAGCTTGGCGTCGGCGGAGAGATAAGCGACGCCGTAGTCGGTGCCGGCGGGGGTCTCTATGGCCAGCTTGTATAGGCCGGTGGGTAGGGGCATTCTCGTGTCCTCTGCGCTGCTGGCGCGGCGGTGGAAGGGAGGCGCTGGGCCGCGGCTCCGGCGCCGCTGGTGGTGTTAAGGGGTCGATAGCGGGAGGGGGCGGAGTGGACCAGGGGGGTGTTGCGCGGCGACGCAGTGCAAAGCGACGTGACTATGGCGTCACAACCGCTCGGTTTTGACACCAACGTCTACATGCAAGATGGATAGGCCGCCAATGATTGATGTAGATAGAACGTGATGCTTGTACGCTTATAGCCCGGCATGCTCTCGCTTACGCGAGAATTGGTAGTTGTTGTCTGATTGCACTTAGCGTCCGGTTCCCAAAATCGGACCTTATATCAAATTGTCGGATGATTACCGAGCATTACTCGGCAAAGGATGACGCGCCCAATGCCTTTGCCGCCTCATTGGGTAACCCAGTTTTCTTTATAGGTATACATTGAAGTATTCTTCGCCAGTCTCCACTATCAATAACAAGCTCTATCTCTCTTCGGGCGAGTTGCTCAATGCTACGAAGGTCTATTGTAATTGGTGTCAGGTGAGCAGCCTTGATAGCTGACGGGCTGAGCTTTGCCTCGCTTAACGTACGCTCTAAAAGCCAACTAGTTCTAAGAGCAATGATCTCAGGTTTGTCCCTAGCGGCAGTTTCCCTGCAACGATCAGCCATTGTCGCGATCCGAGCTTCAAGTGTCGGTCCACCCGAGAACGCAATATCAGCATCAACAAAACACGATATCATCTCGTCATAGAAAAATATGTTTTCGATGGTCGGGTTTGGAAGCACAAAGATATTTTTCGCTGCGAGTCTCATCCGCTCGTCGAAACTACGCCCGTCGCCATCTATAATTACATACGGAACAAGCCAATGTTGCTCCACGAGACTCTTTAAAGCACCAACAGCCTCTTGTACCTTTCCATGCCCTCCCCGGGGAGCAACCTTAACGCTTTCGTACACATGGCTGTAAAGCGCTAAGTCGCGCGATCCACCTTCTCCTTCAACAAATAGGATCTCCCGCCTTGATCCTAGGAGGGCTGTTCTCAGGTCTTCGGGGACGCTTTCTATATCTTCGATAACACGAGCATCAAAAACACGATGTTCCGGATTTATGTTTGTTACGGTTGAGTTTCGGATATGTATGACGTGTGTCGGGGATAATCTCTCAATTAGGAACACGTCATGAGATGAAACAACAATCGAGACTTCTGGTCGGGCCCTGATGCACGCATCCAATAAAAGGGCGGTAATGCTAGGATGTAAATGTTTTTCTGGCTCATCAATCAGAACAACGGTATCGTCTGATGAGTAACAATAACCGAGACAATAAAGAGTGCAGCTCGCTCTCCATCAGACATTGCGTCAATAGGGTATGTCGCTCCCTCCCGCGCTGCGGAAAGGCCATCCGCCGTCAACGTAAATCGTACAGGGAGACGAGCGCCTTCAAAAACTAGGTTTAACGTGTCTATCGGGCTTAGCCGTAGTGATCCTGCCTCCCTGCTGTCGTAATAACCTTGCGCAAAGCTATGCCGAAAGTCGCGATTGTACGCTGCCTCGGCATGTAGAAGCCGGCGGACGGTCGTCTTAAACTGGTCCTCCGCCCAAGCGCCTTTATAACGGTTGAAAGCATCAACATGCTGGAACATGTTCTTGACGAGTTGAGCAGCGTCCTGGCCTATTGTCTCCCAGCCGTTATTGAAGTTTATCTGGCGATGTCCTGGCAAATATGTTGCTACCCCCTGTGGTAGAGAGCGAAACAAAGCAGCGAGCAGCGCAGATTTCCCAACCCCATTTGGACCAGCAACCAACGTTGTGGAGCCTGCCGAAATTGGGAGAGAGACATAGCTGGTCGGAGTCTGAAAGCCGATGTTGTATGTGATTGCCATCGCTCGATCATCGCTCCTTATTTAGGTTTCGTCCATGCTGCAATCTTAGCGGCACCGCTCGTCGCATGGGCATCGAACGAAGACACGGTGCTATCAACCGGTGCGAATAACTGCTGCGTCCCCCCCCCCCCGACTTGATCATTCTTTCAGCTCATAACTCAAGTGTCAAAACCAGTCGGCGCTGACATTAACGATCACCCGACAGTTTTTCGCTGCTGTCCAAGTGTCTGAAGTCCGCGTCACAATGGCCGCTGGTGGGATCCGCAGACCTGCCTTTTAGGCCAGCCTGGCGCCGAGCTGCCCAATCTGCCTGGCAAGCTCCGCTTTCCCACGGATGGCACATCCACCCACGACGCCTTACATCCCCCCCCCATGATCCTTGCCCGCATCGACTGCTGGATCGGCGCCACCCTGTTCGTCCCGCCGATCGTCAAGCTCTGCCAGCGCATTGGCCAGACCCAGTACGCAGTGTCGCGCCTGTTCTGGTTCGTCGCCGCGCTGGACGGGCTGTGGCGGGCCGACACCCTCGGCTCCGCCATCATGTTCGGCGTGATGAGCGTGGTGATGATGGTCACCGCGTCGCTGCGGGCCGACTGGCCGACACGCAGCTCTATGGTGTTCCGACTGCTGGCGGTCGCGTTCCTAGCGATGGACGTGGCGCAGGGCGCCGCCAAGGGCGAGTGGGCCGGCGTGGAGTTTTGGGTGATCGTGCTGGCGGCTGAGTACGCCGCGGCGATCAGGAGGATTCCGCCGGGAAGGCGGGAAATAAGGCGGAGGTTGGGCGGTCACGGACGGTCTGATCGGGCAGGCCGACCTACAAGACGCCGCAAGCCGTCCTCGGCCCCATAATCCCAGAGCCGTCACCGCTGCGTCTGACAGCGGCTGTCAAAGCAGTTGAGGGCCTGCGTAGGCGGTCGCTGGGGAAGGCACCGCCCGCGGCGTGCCGAAGCCGTCGCGAATTCCGCAAGAACTTGCTATGTGGCTGACTAACCGCGGGCCACCGAGCGGCGGGCACAAAAGGAGAGCGACGATGCACCGCATATTCCCGCGCGCCCTGCTGGCGTGCATTATCGAGGGCAGGTCGCCAGACCCGCAGGAGCTGGCGTGCGTCACCGATCGGGTGTTGCGCGAGGCGTTTGGCGGGAGCCCGGCCTACGGGCGGCAGCATGCGGCGGCGGTGGCGCGGGCGGCGTTAGCCGGCGTGGATACGGCGTTGTCGGGCACAGAAGCGATCGCGGCGTAAAGCGGCCCCACATACGACCGGCCGCCCGGGACTCCTTACGTGGTCGGCGGAGGCCGACCCGCAAGCTCGCGCTCGAGCGTCTCGAGCAAGGTTTCGAGCGCTGCGAGCGCTGGCCCGGCGGTATTGCCCCGTGCACGGCAGCCTTGTCAAGAAGCTCGCGCCAGAAGGCGATCGTGTCGGGATAGACCGGGTGCCCGCGCAGCCGCTTCGCGCTCCCCACGGCCAGCCTCAGGTTATCGGCGATCGTGCCATCTATCTTCATCCGTGGCGGTAGCACGGATGGAGACTGGCGCCAGCGAGATGAAGGGCGACGAGCGAGGCTTGGCCTCGTCCGTCGTCCGCCCCTCGAAATCAACCTTCGACCGTTTCCCCCCGGGCCTTCGCGAGCGCCTCGGCACCGCTCACCTTCTTCGCGCGCGGCTTGCGGACGGGCTCCTCGGTGGGGGCCGGCGCGGCGACCTTCGCCGGCCGACCACGCTTTGCCCTCGGCGCCGGCGCTACGACCTCCTCAGGCTCCGGCTCTGGGGCCGGTGTCTCTGCCGGAGCGCTCTTGCGACCCAGGCCAATCGAGTGCGCGAGGGTCCGACGCTTCTCGGCATAGTTCGGCGCCACCATCGGGTAATCGCTCGGGAGGCCCCACTTCCGACGATACTCGTCCGGGCTCATGTCGAAGTTGGTGCGCAGATAGCGCTTGAGCATCTTCAGCTTCTTGCCGTCCTCCAGACACACTATATAGTCCGGCTTGACCGAGGCGCGCAGGGACACGGCGGGTTCCTGCTTGACGGGCTCGGGCTCGGGCGCCGCGTCCAGGCCGGTGAGCGCCGCGTACACAGAACTGATCAATGTGGGCAGATCCGCGACCGGGACGTTGTTGTTGCTGACGTGCGCGGATACGATGTCCGCAGTCAGCGCGACAATGCCTTCAATCTCCGGGTTAATATTCTCGTCCGACATGCGTGATTTCACCCTTCTGATTTTCCGGATCGCAATCGCTGATAGCTATGCGATTCATAGCCGCGGGATTAGAAGTATATTCTAAGGGTTCAACCATTATCAATGACGCACGGAGTCCGCTTCTATCTCGACATGTTGAAAACGATGAACGACGATATTCAGCCGTGCCAATCCTTTAGGTTCGTCGCCCGGCGCTTCCCGCCTATGGTGCAAGAACGCCCGCGTCGATCAGGGTTGATGCTCCGAACGTCTTTACAACAAAGACATATCCGAGGCGTGTTAGCTTCAGCGTTTCGTAAGTTACCGTGGCATCGTGAACTTCGATCATACCATTCGACACCATGTCGCGGCCAACGCCGTTTTCGATGATATATTCAACGCCTTCGATTTCGAGCCGACGCGGCAACAGGCAACCGGGTTCCAACATCACGTCATTTGCTAAGGCGGTTGCGACGATCGCGCCCGCTTGCCGGGGCTTCATGCCGATCGTGTCATCGTTCTTCCAAAGTCCCGCCGCGCGCGTGAACGTCGCGACGGGCTTGATTGGGACGGACTTGACCGGCGTAAGTTTCTGAAACCATCGGTTGATGATTTGGCGTTCCGGATCGTCCGCTTCGCCCCAAAGCGAATCCCGCCCGCGCTGGCGGCTTTCCTCCGATGGGTTTGATGTGCCTTCGCCGCCATCCGTTTGGTTGGTGAGCGGGCCTAGCTTCAGATCGTGTCTCCCGATTTCGGCGATCAGCGCACGTTCGCGTGCGAGCGCGCCAGCCTCACTGAGGAATGAACTGTCGACGCGATATGCAACCGTCTGCCCTTGGCGATGCAGGCTCCGAATGACGTTTAGCTTGTGCGTCAATGCCGTCGTTGTCCGTGCGTCGGCTTCGTGCTGGAGGCAGCGAAACTTCACGCCTTTGCCCACATAAAAGGGTTCGCCGCATGGACGGCATAGGACGTAGACGTAGAACGGATGATGATCCCGTAAGGCGGTTCGAATGGCGATAGCATCAAAGAGGTTCGTCATATCCGGCGACGATAGGGAAAAACGCAGCGATCCGCAGCCCCGCCGCGCGCCTATGGGGCATCAGCTTATGCGGGTCGACGCGAGATGAGCGAATGGTCGCCGCGGCCTTCTGGCGCAAGAACGACGCTGAGGGATCACGAGTGCTCAAGGGTCGCGGCTTAGCCGCAAAGCCTCTCGACGCCGCTCGACGTCCTCTGAGGTTCCGCGGCCGGCCGCCGGGCCCGGCAGGGCCTGCTATAGCCGGAGCGCTGTCGAGGCCGCCCCGGCGCGGCCCCTACTTTATCGGCACCGCGCCCGGCGCACCGCACTTGGCGAACTTCCCCTCGGCGTCCTTGCACGGCGCGGCTGACGCCGGCGCCGCAGCGGTGACGATCAGGGCGAGCGAGGCGGCGCCGAGCAGCGGACGGAACAACGGCGTTCTCCATGCGCCACCGGCGCGGGAATGCGGCGGGCGTGGATGGCATGCCACCGCATACGCGCGCCACGGGCTACAACGAGCCTCATCGATCCGGACATCGCAGGCCGGAGATTGGCTGGATCGAAAATGATAGTGGCACGATTGCCGGGGATACAAATTCAGCAACATCGCGTTCCATCGCGCGCTTCAGATGATATTACCTAACCGCAGAGCGGCTGGGGTGTCATGGCTAAGATCATTATCAAAGACGAGAGGGCCGTGCCGCCCGCCTCACCGCGCGGCAAGCGACTTTATCGCGATGTCAGCGGAGAACCGCCGACCCTGTACAGTTTATCGAGAACAACCGTTTTCCTCGCTGCCGTCGCTTGGACCGCGACGATCGGGTTGGCTTTCATGCTGGGACGCGCCTCAGTCGCTCCCCTGAGCCAGACTATATCGATCGCGCCGGAGAATGCAGTACCCGATCACTCAGGTCCGAAGGCTCTGGCGTCCGCAAGGCCTTCCGTGCAAGCCACCGCTCCAGCCGAGATGCCGAAGCACGCCGAAATTTACCCTCGGTTTGCGAGCGTAGTTCCAACTGCCTTCAGAGGCTCATGGGACGAAATCGTCAGCGATCGGTGTGCCGGTCGAGAGGCTCGTTACACGCTAACAGCGACGACGTTCAGAAACTTCGAAGTAAATACAGACGTTGAAAAAGTGAAGGTGATTAGCAAAAATCAAATAGAACTAAGCGTCACGGGCTACGATGAAGGAAATAACCAGTTCAACGATAAGATCGGCTTTCGCCTCTTGGATAACGGGAAAACCCTTTCCGGTGATAAAGAGGATTCAAACCTTTACCGAAAATGTCCGCCTTGACCGGTCGATATACACTATTTTCATCAATACACAGACTGCCTTAACAGGCGATCAGTCGTCGCAGCCCACATTCCGCTGACCTCGCCGCGCTTTTGCGGGACGGTCGCGTTGACAATCCCCGCAGAGCAGGGCCGCCTGAGCGATGCGTTCGCCTTGATGCCGGCGGCAAGCGGATACTAAATGAAAATCAGCTGAAGCGAGCCAGTGCGAACACAATCAGGACTGCTCGACCGTCGTGGACGTCCTCTGAGGCGCGGCAGCACCCGCGCGGCGGGGCAAGTGCCTGGCACGCCCGGCGGGCCTTCAGACGCCTTGAAGGCTGCACCGCTTACGTCAGCGCGCGGCCTCCTTCTTAAGCGGCGGCAGACTCGACAGCTCCGACGGCAAACCCTGCGCGAAAGCGACGCAGCCCTCCAGTTCGCCCCACGTTGCCGCCTCGCAAAGCCGCGCGTCCGTGACGTTCCGCTGGCGCGCCCAGCGGTATCCGCCGATCACGTCGGCGCAGTCGCTCACGCATCCGTACCCGGCGAACGCCAGCCCGCTTCCCTTCAGGTCGCGGTAGGCGTCGAACGCGGCATAGGTCTGTCCGCCCTTCTCGCCGCCGGTGTCCGCGGCTGAGCCAATCAGATCGCGGCGGCCGTTGGCGCCGAAGCCGGGCCGGCTTGCGGCAGCGTCGCGATCCGGTGGGTCACACCCCGCCAGTAAAAGGGCGGACATTGCGATGATAGCGAGCTGTCGGATCATGCGGCAGCGCTATGCGGACTGTCCCGCCTGATCAAGGTGACCGCAGCTGCACCTCTCTCGGCGACGGCGCACGAGGCCGATCACCCTGGCCCCGGTGCGGCAACCTGCTGTACCTCTCCCGCATGCCAGGTCCGCCCACCGCACCGCTGCATGCCCCCGCGTCGCTGCTGGAAGGTGTGGACGCGGCAGTCTGCAACGCGCTGGGCATCTCGAACCTGCGCCACCGGTCGGCCCTGCACTCGTTGTCGCTGCCCGAAGAAATTGACCTAGCCCGGCTGGTCTACGAAGCCGTCGCGGCGAACTGGAGCACGGGCCGGGCGGCGGACAACAGGGACCGTTCCGCGCAGAATTGGCGCTGGTGCGTGCCGCAGCCTCAGATAGGGGCCGCCAATAAAAGCCCTGAGGTGGTGCTTGAGCGCGCCATCGCCGCTGCCTGCGTGGCCCTCGGGCGCGACGATTGGGCGAATCAGGTTCCCGTCGCCTCGGGCCTGATTCGCGGAGCGGCGGACGGGCGGCGGGCCATAGATCTGGTGCACATGCGCGGCGCGCGGCACTTCCAGTTCGTGGAGTTGAAGATCGCGAGCGACACGCCGCTGTACGCCGCCGTGGAGCTGCTGGGCTATGCCAGCATTTGGCTGCTGACCCGCGCCAACCCGCCGACGCGGCCGTCAGCGCTGCTCCAAGCCGACACGGTAGACCTGCGCGTGCTGGCGCCGGCCGCCTACTACGCTCCGTTCGCGCTCGCCCGGCTTGAGGCCGCCGTGGACGCGGGCGTGCGGCTACTGGGAGCCGGCAGCGGCGTGGCCCTGTCGTTCGGGTTCGATGTTCTGCCAGAAGGGCTGAGCGCGACCATACCGCCGGGCGGAAAGGCGCTGATGCGTCTGCTTGAGGCCCGCCGGCCGCTAGGTCAGCCCCAGCCCAGCCAACCACTCTGAGTTACCCCAGCGTTACCCCGCGCAAACAAGCGGGCGGCCCGGCCCACGCAGTCCGCCGCTAACTTGTTCCGTTTGCTAGTAAGTCTGGAGCGGGCGAAGGGATTCGAACCCTCGACCCCAACCTTGGCAAGGTTGTGCTCTACCCCTGAGCTACGCCCGCTCTGGCGTCCCCGGAGGAGCATGCTCCCCGGTGAGGCGCGGCTAATAGCGTGGGGGCCGGGGGGCCGCAAGGGGGTAAATGGGCGCACCGGGCGGGTGGATGGAAGAAGATCGGGCGCGGCGCCGCCGGCAGCGGCTCGGCCGATTACGCGCGATAACCCGTAGATGCGCAAGCGGCGTGTTCGCCCTGGCGCGGAGCGGAGGCAGAGTGGCGTGGCGCGGCTGTCCGACGGGTTACGGCAGCGTTCTGTCGGGCGCGACGATCGCGAGGGTCGGTGCCCGGTCGATTGATGCAGGCAATCAGTGGCAATCCTGTCGATCACCACTTTAACCGGGTAGAGCGAAGCGCCAGATCGTCGGCTCGACAATGCGGAGATGTATCATGCGCGTGTTTCTCACCGGGGCGACCGGCTTCATCGGCTCTCGCGTGGTGGCCGAGCTGCTCGCGGCCGGGCACCATGTTCTCGGGCTCACCCGGTCCGAGGCCGGGGCGCGGCAGCTGGCGGAGGCCGGCGCCGAAGCGCACCGCGGCGCGCTGGAGGATCCCGCCACCCTCGCCAGCGGCGCGGCGCAGGCGGACGCGGTGATCCATACCGCCTTCGATCACGATTTCTCGCGCTTCGTGGAGAATTGCGAGAAGGACCGGCGGGTGATCGGCGCGATGGCGGACGCGCTCGTCGGCTCCGATCGGCCGCTGATCATCACCTCGGGCACCGGGCTGGGCAGCGTCGGCCCGGGCCGGCCGGCGATCGAGCAGGCGGTGGACTGGCACCATCCCAATCCGCGCGTGGCCTCGGAGGAGGCCGGCGCCGCCGCGGCGGAGCGGGGCGTCTCGGTGGCGGTCGTGCGGCTGCCGCAGGTCCACGATACCGAGAAGCAGGGCCTGATATCGCCGCTCATCGAGCTGAGCCGTGCCAAGCGCCTCTCCGCTTATGTCGGCGATGGCGGCAATCGCTGGCCGGCGGCGCATGTCGGCGACGTCGCCCGCCTCTACCGACTGGCGCTGGAGCGGCACGAGGCGGGCGCGCGCTACCATGCCGTCGCCGAGGAGGGCGTGCCCGCGCGCGAGATCGCGCAGGTCATCGGCGCGGGGCTCGGCGTTCCTGTCCGGTCGCTGTCCGCCGAGGAGGCGGCGGAGCATTTCGGCTGGCTGGCGATGTTCACCAGCCTCGACATGCCGGCGTCCAGCGCCTGGACACGGCAGCGGCTCGGCTGGAAACCCACCGGCCCGGACCTGCTGACGGATCTCCGGGCGATGGACTATGGCCGGCAGGCGCAGGGCTGATCGGGGCGAGCGGACGGGTCCGTCGCCCGTCTCGTCCGCTCACTCCCAGAAATCCACCTTGTCGTAGTGATCCGGCGGGGAGACGATCTCCATGCGTTCGCCGAGCAGCGGGCGGAAGCTGGGGCGGCTCTTCATCGCGGCATACCATTCGCGGGTGCGATCGTGGACGCGCCAGTCGATCCCGCCGAGATAGTCCGCCACCGATAGGTGGGCGGCGGCGGTGAGATCGGCGAGGCTCAGCACCGCGCCGCCGATCCAGCGGCGGTGGTCGAGCAGATAGTCGATATAGTCGAGATGGTTGTTGGCCACCTTCATCGCCTCGCGCAGCGCCTTGGCGTCCGGCGTGGCGCGGTGGACGATGCGCTTGAACATACGCTCGTGCATCAGCGGCGCCACCACCTCGGCATAGACCTTCTCGTCGAACCACGCGCACAGGCGGCGGATCTCGGCGCGGTTGGCGGCGGTGCCCGGCAGCATCGACGCCTTCTCGGTCGTCTCCTCGATATATTCGCAGATCGCCGCCGAGTTCATCAGCACCAGGCCGCTATCGGTATCGACCATCACCGGCGTCTGCCCGGCGGGGTTCATGTCGATGAACTCGTCGCGCTGCGCCCACGGCGATTCGCGGACGAGATCGTAGCCGATCCCCTTCTCGCCGAGCAGAAGCCGGACCTTGCGCGAGAAGGGACAGAGCGGGAATTGGTAGAGCTGCCACATGCCCGGAGGATGTTTAGCGTGCGCCGCGCGGAGCGCCAGCCTTGAAGCGCCGGTGGCAAAATTCTATACTGCGCCGGCAGGTTCTAGACCGGAGGCCGCGATGGCGCTGAGCATCAAGGACGAGGAACTCGATCGCAAGGTGCGGCGGCTGGCGGCGCTGCGCAAGACGAGCTTCACCGGCGCGATCAGGCTGGCGGTGGACAACGAACTGGCGCGCGAGGCGGTGGATCCGGAGCGCGAGGCGCGGAGGGTGCGCGCCGAAGCCGCGGTCAAGGCGGCGCAGGAATGGTTCAGGGCGGGGCCTGTCGACTGGTCCATGACCGACGATGAAATCCTGGGCTATGACGAGAACGGCGTTCCGACGCAGCCCGAATGACACTCGTCGTCGACAGCTCGGCGATCGTGGCGATCATCCTCGCGGAAGCGGAAGCGGCGGCGTTCGGCGAGCGCTTGCTGGATAACGACGCGGTCATGGCGGCGCCGAACCAGCTGGAGACGCTGATGGTGCTGAGCCGCCGGCCGGGTGCCGAGGCGGCGCTCTCCGGCGTTCTTCGTGCCTACAACATCCAGATCGCACCCTTCACCGCCGATCTCGTGCCGCTGGCGCACGATGCCTTCGTGCGGTTCGGCAAGGGGCGCCATGCGGCCGGGCTGAACTTCGGCGACTGCATCGCCTATGCGCTCGCCCGTGCGCGGCGCGCGCCTCTGCTGTTCAAGGGCCGGGACTTCGCCCTGACGGACGTCGTCCCGGCCCTGTAGCCTCACTCCGCCGCCACGGCCGCTTCCGTCGTGTCGTTCAGCGGGTGTTCCAGCCGGGTGAGCATCTCCTTGGGGCAGACCTGCCAGACATGGTCGCGCCAGCGATCCCAATCGTCGAGGATCGTGTTCGACCACCGGCTGTCGGTCTTCACCGCATGCTCGGCGATCAGCGACTTGGCCCGCGCCTCCCAATAGGCCGAGCCGAAACGCTGCCACACGATGCTGTCGGGATTGGCGCGCGTGGGGAAATCGCCGGTCTCGTCCAGCACGAAGGCCATGCCGCCCGTCATGCCGGCACCGAAATTGTCGCCGGTTTGTCCCAGGATCACGGCGATGCCGCCCGTCATATACTCGCAGCCATTGGCGCCGCAGCCCTCGACAACCACGGTCGCGCCGGAGTTGCGCACGGCGAAACGCTCGCCCGCCTGGCCGGCGGCGAACAGCTTGCCCGCCGTCGCGCCGTAGAGGACGGTGTTGCCGATGATCGTGTTCGCCTTGCTCTCCAGCGGCGAGGAGACCATCGGCCGTACCGTGATGACGGCGCCCGACAGGCCCTTGCCGACATAGTCGTTGGCATCGCCGAACACCTCCAGGGTCAGCCCCTTGCAGGCGAAGGCGCCGAGCGACTGGCCGGCCGAGCCGCGCAGGCGGACATGGACATGGCCGTCCGCCAGCTTCGCCATGCCGAAGCGGCTGGTGATCTCCGCCGAGAAGCGGGTGCCGACCGCGCGGTGCGTGTTGCGCACCGAGTAGGTGAGCTGCATCTTCTCGCCACGCTCGAACACCGCGCGCGCATCCTTGATCATCTGCGCGTCCAGGCTGTCCGGCACCTCGTTGCGATGCCCCTCCGCCGAGAAGCGGCGGTGATGATCGGGCGCGTCCACCTTGGCCAGAATGGGGTTCAGGTCGAGATCGTCGAGATGCTCGGCGCCGCGGCTCACCTGACGGAGCAGCTCGGTGCGGCCGATGATCTCGTCCAGCGAGCGGACGCCGAGCTTGGCGAGGATCTCCCGCACCTCCTCGGCGATGAAGGTCATCAGGTTGATGACCTTCTCGGGCGTGCCGACGAACTTTTTGCGTAAGCCCTCGTCCTGCGTGCAGACGCCGACCGGGCAGGTGTTCGAATGGCACTGGCGCACCATGATGCAGCCCATCGCCACCAGGCTGAGCGTGCCGATGCCGAACTCCTCGGCGCCCAGGATCGCGGCGATCACGATGTCGCGGCCCGTCTTGAGGCCACCGTCGGTGCGCAGCTTCACGCGGTGGCGGAGACCATTCAGGGTCAGCACCTGATTGGCTTCGCTGAGCCCCATCTCCCACGGCGTGCCGGCATATTTGATGCTGGTCTGCGGGGATGCGCCGGTGCCGCCGACATGGCCGGCGATCAGGATCGCGTCGGCATGGGCCTTCGCGACGCCCGCCGCGATCGTGCCGATGCCGGCCGACGACACGAGCTTCACGCACACGCGGGCGCGCGGGTTGATCTGCTTTAGATCGTAGATCAGCTGCGCCAGATCCTCGATCGAGTAGATGTCGTGGTGCGGCGGCGGCGAGATGAGCGTGACGCCGGGCGTGGAGTGGCGCAGGCGGGCGATCATCTCCGTCACCTTGAAGCCGGGCAGCTGCCCGCCCTCGCCGGGCTTGGCGCCCTGCGCGACCTTGATCTCCAGCTCCTCGGCGGAACCGAGATATTCGGCGGTGACGCCGAAGCGGCCGGAGGCGATCTGCTTGATGACGGAATTGGCGTTGTCGCCATTCTCGTAGGGCCTGTAGCGGCGCTTGTCCTCGCCGCCCTCGCCCGACACGGCCTTCGCGCCGATGCGGTTCATCGCGATCGCCAGCGTCTCGTGCGCCTCCGGCGAGAGCGCGCCGAGCGACATGCCGGGCGTGACGAAGCGCTTGCGGATCTCGGTGATTGCCTCGACGCTGTCGATCGGGATCGCCTCCCGCGCCCAGTTGAACTCCATCAGGTCGCGCAGGTAGACGGGCGGCAGATCCTTCACCCCGCGCGAGAATTGCAGGTAGGTGGAGTAGCTGTCGGTGCCGACCGCCGTCTGCAGCAGGTGCATAAGCTGCGCCGAATAGGCATGCGCCTCCCCGCCCGCGCGCTGGCGGTAGAAGCCGCCGATCGGCAGGGTCGTCACCAGCTCGTCGAAGGCCGCCTCGTGCCGCTCGGCGGCGTTCAGCTGGAGCGAGCCATAGCCCTCGCCCGAGATCTTGGCCGGCATGCCGGGGAACAGATCGTTGCACAGCGCCCGGCTGAGGCCGACCGCCTCGAAATTATAGCCGCCGCGATAGCTGGAGATCACCGCGATCCCCATCTTGGACATGATCTTCAGCAGCCCGTCGTCGATCGCCTTGCGGTGACGCTTCAGGCACTGTTCGAGCGACAGATCGCCGAACAGGCCGCGGCCGTGCCGCTCGGCGATCGCCGCCTCGGCCAGATAGGCGTTCACCGTCGTCGCGCCGACGCCGATCAGGACGGCGAAATAGTGCGTGTCGAGACATTCGGCCGAGCGCACGTTGATCGAGGCGTAGGAGCGCAGGCCCTTGCGGACGAGGTGGGTGTGCACGCCGGCGGCCGCCAGCACCATCGGGATGGCGATGCGGTCGGCGCTCACCGCCTCGTCGGTGAGGAACAGTTCGGTCTTGCCCTCGCGCACCGCCTTCTCGGCCTCGGCGCGCACCGTGGCAATCGCCTGGCGCAGCGCGTCCGTCGCGGTGCTGACCGGGAAGGTGCAGTCGATCTCGGCCGCGTGGCTGCCGAAATGCGCCTTCAGCCGCGACCAGTCGGCACCGGCCAGCACCGGCGAATCGAGCACCAGCACGTTCGACTGCGCGCTCTCCGTATCGAGGATGTTGGCGAGGTTGCCGAATCGCGTCTTCAGCGACATCACCTGCGTCTCGCGCAGCGAATCGATCGGCGGGTTCGTGACCTGCGAGAAGTTCTGGCGGAAGAACTGGCTGACGATGCGCGGCTTGTCCGAGATGACGGCCAGCGGCGTATCGTCGCCCATCGATCCGATCGCCTCCTTGGCGTCCTCCACCTGCGGGCTGAGGATCAGCTCCATGTCCTCCAGCGTCTGCCCGGCGGCCACCTGGCGGCGGATCAGCTCCGGCCGGTCGTAGCGCGGGGCGGCGCCCGCCTCCGCCGGCGGCAGATCGTTGAGCGAGAGGAAGTCCTTGATCCACTCGCCATAGGGTGCCTCGCCGGCGATGCGATCCTTGATGTCGCGATCGCCGTAGAGCCGGCCCTCGTCGAGATCGATCGCGATCATCTGGCCCGGCCCCATGCGGCCCTTGGCGACGACCGAGGATTCCGGCACCACGACCATGCCCGTTTCCGAGCCGACGATCAGCAGATTGTCCGCCGTGCGGGTGGTGCGCAGCGGGCGCAGCGCGTTGCGATCGACCCCGGCGACGACCCAGCGCCCGTCCGTCATGGCCAGCGCGGCGGGGCCGTCCCACGGCTCCATCACTGAGGCGAGATAGGAGTACATGTCGCTGTGCGCCTGCGGCATCGCCGGCTTGTCCTGCCAGGCTTCGGGCACGAGCATCAGCTTGGCGGTGGGCGCGTCGCGGCCGGAGCGGCAGATCGCCTCGAACACGGCATCCAGCGCGGCCGTATCGGACGCGCCGGCCGGGATCAGCGGCTTGATCTCCTCCGAATGCTCGCCGAAGCTGAGCGCCGCCATCTTGATCTCGTGGCTCTTCATCCAGTTCTTGTTGCCGCGGATCGTGTTGATCTCGCCATTGTGGGCAAGCGTGCGGAACGGCTGGGCCAGCCACCATTGCGGGAAGGTGTTGGTGGAATAACGCTGGTGGAAGATCGCCACGCGGCTGACGAACCGCTCGTCCTGCAGGTCCGGATAGAAGACCGACAGCGCCTCGGCGAGGAACAGCCCCTTGTAGATGATCGACTGGCAGGACAGCGAGCAGACGTAGAAGCCGTTGATCTGCGCCTCGATCACCTTGCGCTCGATGCGGCGGCGGACGAGGTAGAGATCCTTCTCGAACTCGGCGCGCGAGGCGGCGTCCGGCAGCGGGCCGGCGATCATGATCTGCTCGATCTCCGGCCGCAGCGACATCGCCTTCTCGCCGATCACGGAGACGTCGACCGGCACCTGCCGCCAGCCGTAGATGGTGTAGCCGAAATCGATGATCTCGGATTCCACGATCGTGCGGCACGTCTCCTGCGCGGCCAAGTCGGTGCGCGGCAGGAAGATCATGCCGACCGCCAGGCGGTTCGGCATCGGCTTGTGGCCGGCATGCTCGATCGCGTCGTCGAAGAAGCGGACGGGCAGGTCGACGTGGATGCCGGCGCCGTCGCCGGTCTTGCCGTCCGCATCCACCGCTCCGCGATGCCACACCGCCTTCAGCGCATCGATCGCCGCCGCGACGACGCGCCGCGACGCCTTCCCGTCCGTCGCGGCGACGAGGCCGACGCCGCACGCGTCGCCCTCATATTCGGGGCGGTACATGCCCTCGCGGGCGATGCGCTCATGCTCGGGCGTGGGGAAGGTCATATCAGTCATCCGTCTTCGCAGGGGCGTGGGCGGCGTCATCCGTGGCGGATCTCGGCGGTGGCGGCAGGTGAGCCGTCGCTTGCTGCATATGTTTGATGATGTCCGGCATGGCCGCCATCATGTCCGGCAGGAAGGCCTGCATCCGCTTCATCAATGCGGGGTCTGTCATCATGACCATCGATTCCGAGGCATAGAGCTTGCCGGTCGGCGTGGCGAAGAAACGATCCAGATCGTTCAGCTGTGCGAGATCGAAGTGACGCCCGTAAGCGTCCGCCAGCCCGGCACGGATGCCGGGCTCATATTTCGTCATGAGCTTGGCCATTTCCTCGGCCATGACTCCCATCGTCAGGCGCATGCGCTCGTCGAAATACGGGTCTTTCGCGCGCGCGGACTCGGTGAGGCCGCCGATGAGATCGCCTGTCATCATTGACATCGCGCCGTCCATGGATCGCTTCATCACGCGACCATAGGTGCCCAGCGGCCATATCGCATCGATCACCCGCTGCGCCGCAGCTCGGCGCGCAGGCTCGATCGGCGGCAAAGCCGGGGCCTCGACTGACGCCGGAGGTGTCATCGATGCTTCGGCAAGCACCGGCGGAGCCGGCACACCGACCAACATTATCGCGACGAGACCCGTGCGGATCACGCCGCCACCATCTCGCGCGCCGGGGCCGCCTTG
The DNA here is from genome assembly GCF_009739515.1 of Sphingomonas profundi. Classification (NCBI taxonomy): domain Bacteria; kingdom Pseudomonadati; phylum Pseudomonadota; class Alphaproteobacteria; order Sphingomonadales; family Rhizorhabdaceae; genus Alterirhizorhabdus; species Alterirhizorhabdus profundi. The sequence goes on along the minus strand of NZ_CP046535.1, from coordinate 4,206,558 downwards.
GCCTTCGCCTTCAGGTACAGGTGCATCCGCTCGGCCACGTCGCGGCCGTCGCGGATCGCCCAGACGACCAGGCTGGCGCCGCGCACGATGTCGCCGGCGGCGAACACGCCGTCCATGCTCGTCTGCATCGTCTTGTGATCGATCCGCACCGTGCCCCAGCGGGTGACGGAGAGCTCGTCCGCGCCGAACAGCTTCGGCAGATCCTCCGCATCGAAGCCGAGCGCCTTGATGACCAGATCGGCGTCCAGGCGGAACTCGCTGCCGGGATGCGCTTCCGGCGCGCGGCGGCCGGAGGCGTCCGGTGCGCCCAGCCGCATCCGCGCCGCGCGCACGCCGCTGACGGCGCCCTCGCCGTCGAACGCTTCCGGCGCGGAGAGCCAGACGAACTCAACGCCCTCCTCCTCGGCATTCTTCGTCTCGCGCTGGGAGCCCGGCATGTTCGCGCGATCGCGGCGGTAGAGGCACTTCACCGAACGGGCGCCCTGACGCACGGCGGTGCGCACGCAGTCCATCGCGGTATCGCCGCCGCCGATGACGACCACGTTCTTGCCCGACGCATCCAGGCTGCCATCGTCGAAGGCGGGCACGGCATCGCCGAAGCCCTTGCGGTTCGAGGCGGTGAGATAGTCGAGCGCGTCGACGATGCCGGCCGATCCGACGCCCGGCGCCTTGATCGCGCGCGGCTTGTAGACCCCGGTGGCGATCAGCAGCGCATCGTGCCTGGCGCGCAGGTCCGCCAACCGTGCATCCGTGCCGACGGCGAACCCGTAGTGGAAGATTATGCCGGCATCCGCCAGCCGCCGGACGCGCCGCATGACGACGTCCTTCTCCAGCTTGAAGCCGGGGATGCCGTAGGTGAGCAGGCCACCGGCGCGATCGTGGCGATCGTAGACGTGCACCTCGTAACCGCGCGCGCGCATCAGCTCCGCCGTGGTGAGGCCGGCCGGGCCGGCGCCGATCACCCCGATCGACTGACCGCGATCGGGCAGCGGCACGATCGGCTCGACCCAGCCCTGCTCCCACGCGGTATCGGTGATGAACTTCTCGACCGATCCGATCGTGACGGCGCCGTGGCCGGAGAACTCGATCACGCAATTGCCCTCGCACAGCCGATCCTGCGGGCAGATGCGGCCGCATATCTCCGGCATGGTCGAGGTGGCGTTGCTCAGCTCATAGGCCTCGCGCAGCCGCCCCTCGGCAGTGAGGCGCAGCCAGTCCGGAATGTGGTTGTGGAGCGGGCAGTGCGTCGAACAATAAGGCACGCCGCACTGCGAGCAGCGCGAGGACTGCTCCTCTGCCTTCTCGATCGCATAGCGCGCCGCGATCTCGCGAAAGTCGTCGTTGCGCTCGTCGGCGGCACGTTTGGACGGATAGTCCTGGCCCACGCGGACGAACGACAGCATCGGATTATCGGCCATCAGCAATCTCCTCGGCAGGCGCTTCATAGCGCGTTCGTGAAGGAGAGTCATGCGCAAAGTGGATGTTAGGTATGAATAGCTTACCTACTTCGCATCTTCAATCGCTTAGCGCATGGATGTCGATAAGCTGGGATGGCGTTATGGGCTCGATACGGACCTATCGACTAAGTAGCCAGATCAGGGCTGCCGTTCCCGCCACGATGCGATACCAGGCGAACGGCGCGAAACCGTGGCGCGACACGATGGCGATGAACGCCTTGATGACGACCAGCGCCACCACGAACGACACGCCGAACCCGATCGCGATAGCGTTCCAGTCATTGTTGCCGAGGGCGTCGCGCTGCTCCCACAACTCCTTCGCGGAGGCGGCGAGCATCACCGGGATGGCGAGGAAGAAGCTGTATTCCGCCGCCGTCTTCCGCTCCACCCCCAGAGTCAGCGCGCCCATGATCGTGGCGCCGGAGCGGCTGATGCCGGGGATCATCGACAGGCACTGTATCACGCCGATGCCCAGCGACGTGCGCCAGCCCATCGCCTCGATCGAGAAGACGGTATATTTCTTCACCATGCGCTCGATCGCCAATATCGCGACGCCGCCGACGATCAGCGCCACCGCGACGATCACCGGGGTCTCCAGCATCGCCTTGATCGCCTTGTAGACGATCGCGCCGATCACCAGCGCCGGCAGGAAGCCGAGCAGCAGGTTGCGCGAGAACGCGATCGCCGCCGGATCACGCCGCGCCAGGCCCGCCAGCACGCGGGTGAAGCGCCCGGCATAGAGCACCAGCACGGCCAGGATCGCGCCGAGCTGGATGACGATGTCGAAGGTGGCCGAGGACTGATCGTGGAAGCCGAGCAGCTCGCCCGCCAGCACCAGATGCCCGGTCGAGGAGACGGGGATGAACTCGGTCAGCCCCTCGACGATGCCGAGCAGGACGATGACGAGCAGCGACGGACCCATGAGCGTTCACCTGGCTTGCCACCGCGCGATACACGCGGCGGGCGGGGCTTGCCGCCGCGCCAGACCGGCGAGGGCGGGGATCAATGGCGATCGGCGGAGGACAGCGCGATCAAGATGAAGCGATCAGGCGGCCTCGCCGCGCGGCTTGGCGAAGCGGCCGTGACGGCGGTAGCGCACGAGCCACGCCGGCGCGACCGCCGCGAGGGGTGACGGCGCGATGCCGAACGCGGCGAAACCCGCCGCACCCGGCGACACGACATTGTCGCGCGTCAGCATCAGCCACTGATCGTAGGTCATCGGGCTACCCCATAGGCCGCCGCCCACCTTCACCATCGGGCCGACCAGCTCGTCCGGCAGATCGAGGATGGCGGGCGCCCGGCCGATCGCCCCGGCGATCCAGACGTTCAGCTCGCGCATCGTGAGCACCTGCGGCCCGCCAAGCTCGTAGGTCTGCCCGCCGAAACGCGCCGGATCGAGCGCGGCGGCGGCGATCGCCCGTGCGACATCGCCGACATAGGCCGGCTGGAACCTGGCCTGGCCGCGCACCACGGGCAGCACCGGCAGCCTCTGCGCCAGGCCGGCGAAGCGATTGACGAAACCGTCCTCCGGCCCGAAGATGATCGACGGGCAGACGATGGTGGCGGCCGGAAACGCCGCGCGCACCGCCGCCTCGCCCTCACCCTTGCTGCGGCCGTAGGCGGAAGGCGACTCGGGATCCGCGCCGATCGCCGAGATCTGTACGAACGCGCCCGCACCCGCATCGCGCGCCGCTTCCGCCACCGTCCGCGCGCCCTGGACGTGGATGCGATCGAAGCGGCCCTTCAGGATGCCGACCAGGTTCACCACCGCATCGGAGCCGGCGATCACCCGCGCGACGCCCGCCGGATCGGTGATGTCGGCCGCGGCGAACTGCGTCTGGCCGAGGCCGCCGAGCGGCTTCAGGAACCAGGCCTTGCGCGGATCCCGCTCCACCACGCGGATGCGCGCGCCGCCGCGCAGCAGCTCCTGCGCGACATACCGGCCGAGAAAGCCGCCCCCGCCGAACAGCGTCACCAGCCGATCCATCTTCGCGCTTCCCGTTACTGTCTCGTCCGCGGATGCCATGCCCCAGCCCGACCGTTGTTGACAAGCGCCGACACCCTCCCCTAAAGGCCGCCGCCTACCCCGTGCCCAGATGGCGGAATTGGTAGACGCACCAGCTTCAGGTGCTGGCGATCGCAAGGTCGTGGAGGTTCGAGTCCTCTTCTGGGCACCAGAGGCCTTTCCGGCGACGTCCGGGAAGGTCCAGCAAGCAGCTGGTTTTACAGCATATTTTCAGTGAAAATCGCCGTTTGGAATCCGGGCTCATCCACCCGAATCCATCGGCAGCACCATCAAAATGATGGTGTTTTTGATGGTGTCGGCGAGCCCTTCGGAGCTGGCACCATCATGGCACTGAGTCACATCCAGATCACCAACGCCAAGCCCAGAGACAAGGCCTATAAGGTGGCCGACGCCGATGGGCTGTACCTCGTCGTTCAGACGAACGGTGCGAAACTCTGGCGCATGAACTACCGGTACCTTGGCCGGCAGAAGACGCTCTATTTCGGCGGCTGGCCCGAGATAGGCATCGCTGCGGCACGTCAGTTGCGTGAGAAGGCTCGGGAGCAGATCGCCGCCGGGCTTGATCCTGCTGCCGAGAAGCGGATCGACACCCTCGCGCGCAAGGTCGCCGCCGACAACACCTTCAAAACCATCGCAGAGGAATGGGTGGCGAAGAACGAACGCGAAGGCCGTGCGCCGATCACGCTCGACAAGATCCGCTGGCTGCTCGGCATGGCCTATCCGATGATTGGTACCTTGCCGATCTCGAAGATCACGCCTCAGGAGGTTCTCGCCGTTCTCCGCAAGGTGGAGGCAACCGGCCGCTATGAAAGCGCCCGGCGAATGCGCAGCGTGCTCAGTCGAGTATTCCGGTATGGCATCGCAACCGCCCGCACCGATCGCGACGTCGCGGCCGACCTGCGCGGCGCGCTCATCACACCGAAAGTCCAACACCTCGCTGCGATCACGACCGCCAAGGAAGTCGGAGGCCTGTTGCGCGCGATCGAAGGCTATACGGGTCACGAGATCACATCGATCGGGCTTCGACTGTCCCCGCACCTTTTCGTGCGGCCGGGCGAACTGCGCCGCGCGGAATGGTCGGAGATAGACACACGGGCCGCGCTCTGGTCCCTCTCGGCAGAGAAGATGAAGATGCGGCGGCCGCATCGGGTGCCGCTTTCGCGTCAGGTGCTGGACATCCTCGCGGAGCTTCGCGCCTTGACCGGTGAGGGACGATTTCTCTTCCCGTCGTTCCGATCGGCAAAGCAATGCATGTCCGAGAATACCATCAATGCGGCGCTGCGTCGGCTCGGCTACAGCCAGGAAGAAATGACGGCCCATGGTTTCCGCGCAATGGCGGCGACCCTGCTCAACGAGATGGGCATCTGGAATCCCGACGCGATCGAGAAGCAACTCGCTCATCTCGACACGTCCATGGTGCGCCGCGCCTATACCCGCGGCGAATATTGGGACGAGCGCGTCCGCATGATGCAGCACTGGTCGGACTATCTCGACGAACTGCGCGACGGTGCAAAAATCCTGCGGCCAGACTTCAGCAAGGGCCGGAATTCGCCAGGCTAGGCGCCGGTTAGAGCCTTAAGGCTCTTGTAGGGAATGAGAGTGGATCGCCCCACTTTGATCGTTGTGAGATCGCCTGACTGGATAAGCTCGTAGAGCCGCGACCGGCTTATCCCGGTCAGTTGGACCGCTGTCGATATGCGGACAGTGAGCGGCTCGATGACGACGGCGTGGGATTGGCGTTCGTTTGTGGAAGGCATAGTCACGACCTCGGCCTGCCGCGTACAAAGTTGCGATCACTTTCAAGAAACGCGGCCAGCATAGCCGGAATGAGGTCGGTGATGGCCTCCTCCTTGCCGTAGGCTTCCTGATAGGCCGCTGCATAAGCGGCAAGATCGGTCGCGAGGTCCGGCATGATCATGATCGCCAGCTTAATCGGTGTCCGGTCGGGCAGTTTCCCTAGTTTCAGATCAGGCATGGCTTGCTCCTAACCGCGCCAGGGCGCGAGAATGAGATCCTTGTGGACGACCAGCCGGACTGTCGCGCCCGGCCGGATCGTGATCGTTGGCTGGATGTTGAGACTGCGCGATGTGAGCTGGTCGCCGGCGCGCGAGACATTCTGCTGGGTCGATTCCCGGATAGCCTGGACGAGATCGCTCTCGCCCGTGACGGTCAGCTCCGAGCCGACCCCGAGCAAGGTGGAGAGCGCGACGCCCTTGAGCAGAGCCCAAGTGTGAAAATCGACCTTGTCCTGCAGGCCTGCATAGCCCGAGGCATCGGTTGCGGGCACATTGTCGATCCGCAGCGAGCTGCCATCTGGAAGCAATATACGCTGCCAGACGATCAGCGCCCGTTTCTGGCCGAACGCCACGACGCTGTCGTAGCTGCCGATCAGCCGCGCACCCTGCGGAATGAGCAGGATGCGGCCAGTGGGGCTGTCGAACACCTGCGCAGTGATCTGCGCTGTGACCAAGCCCGGCAGATCGGACCGAAGCCCTGTAATAAGGCTCGCCGAAATCACGCTCCCAGCCGACAGCAGGTATGGCGAGGGAGCTGCTGCGAGTGTGTGCGAATTGATATCGCCTGACTTGTCGAGCGCGCCGACGAACTGCGCCTTTCGGCCCTGGGCGTTGGGATCGCGATCCGGATCGAGCGCGGGATTTGCGGTATCCGTCGCGGCCGACGCCGTAGCGGCTTCGGGCACTACTGGCACGGCTACCGCCGTCCGGCCCTGAACCAAGACCCCCGATTCTCGTGCGGCCTTGAGATCGGCCAGCTGCCGCTGACGTTCCTGCGCGACCATCTGGGCCGATGCATCGGAGCCCGTTCCGGTCTCCATGGCCATGCGGCGTTGGCTTTCGAGAATGGGTCGGCCGAGATCGCCCGGCAGCGGCTGGCCAAGCTTCGGAGTGTCGCCATAGGTCGAGGGCAGTCCGTTGAGCGCATCGGTCGCCGGCCGGTTGCTGGGCTCGGACAGTTCCTGTCTATCGGCGACCGCGCTGAACACGCGCGGTTTCAAGGCGATCCAGGCGACCGCGATGAGGCTGACCGAGCCCACAGCTGCGATGGCGATGATGACGCCGCGACGGAAACGGATCGCCCGCGCGGGCCTGGCCCGGATCGCCAGCGTTTCAGGATCGACCTTCGGAGCGGGTGAGATGACAGCCTCGCTCATGAGCGTTGGCCCCTGCGCGCCGCGCTGTCCTCGGCGACCCGATCGATACGGACGATCTGCTGCTTCCTCGCGCCGAGCCGCAACTCGGCCCGCTCGAAGATGCGGTCGACAACGTAGAAGCGACCGCGCACCCGGTAATTGACCAGCTCTGCCTCGCCGTTTGGACCGATGATGAAAAGTGGCGGCGCCTCGCCGACGGCGATGCTCGCCGAAAACTCCACGAAGGTCTGACGGCCGTCGTCGAAGGCGCGCAGCGGCCGCCAAGCCGGCCTGTCGCCGCTCAGCCTATAGTTGAAGTGCAGACTGTCGATCGAAAGGCCCTCTGCGACCGGCGCGGCTGCCTCGGCCTGATCGGCGGCGCGGTGTAGCGCGATCAGCTGGTCCGCCGGGTAGGTCCAGGACAAGGCGGCCATGGCGGTGTGCGACGTCGCGGTGAGCTGGAGATGATAGCTGCGGCGATCGGTGGTGACGACGAGGTTTGTGGCGAGCCCGGTCGCGAACGGCTTCACGAGGATGTGCGTCCGCTTGTCCGTACCGGCGCCGCTGGTCGTGTCTCCGATAACCCAGCGCACCGTATCGCCGGCCGCGACGGCGACGAGATTTTCGCCGGGCTGCAGCGTAAGGTCGGTCACCGCGCCGGGTGCGGTGTAGACCTGATAGATCGCGCCGTCGCTGAAGGGGTAGACCTGCACGGCGTTCACGAATGCTTGGGCCTGCGGCTCCTGCGTTGCTGCGCGATTGGCAGCCGCGACGCGCGAGACACTGGATCGGATCGACTTTCGAACGTGGGCACGGCGGATCTGCGGTTTGGAGGGCGGCGTCGTGATGGGCACTGCCGTCGCCATCGGTGTGGGCGCCGGAGCCGGTGGCGGCGACGCGGCCTTCTGTGCGGACGGCGCAATGCTAACGGCTAGCGCCGATGCGGCGAGGACGAATTTCATGGACGGGGCTCCGGATTGGGCCGCGTCGGGGCGGCGAGGTCGGGATCAAGGGGTGAGCCGAGCGGCACGGTGGCTGGGACGGTCGGGGCCGCGAGCGGCGCGGGAGACGGCCTCGGCGGTGCGGGCGGATCGAGCTCGCGGCTCCAGTCGACGGCATCGACATAGAGGCCGAGCGGATTGCGGCGGATCGTGTCGGCGTCGCTGGGCGGCTTGAGCACGACCGTCAGGATCGCGGTCCAGCGCGACGTGCCAGTCTCGTTGCCGCGCTCATAGGCGGTTTCGGTCCACTTCACTTGGAACGAGCGGTCCGATGCCCGCACGACGCTGGTGACCTGCACCGAGATGGTGCGTTCGCCGATGTTGGCGAAGGGATCAGCCCCGCGCGCGTAATCGCCGAGAAACTGGCTGCCGCGCTTGGTGGTGAAATCGTAGGCCTCGAGCCATTTCTGTCGCACCAGCACCGGATCAAGCGAGCGGCCGCGCACATTGGCGATGAAGCGCGAGAGGTGCCAGGCGATCTGTGGATCGGTCGGATGATAGCCGGCCTCGGCTTCGGATACGGCGCGGGCCTCGCCCAGCCGATCGACCTCGACGACATAGGGCGTCACCCGGCTCTGCATCGATTGCCAGACGAGACCGCCCGACAGGCCGGTCGTCAGCGCGAGACATCCGAATGCCATCAGACGCCAGTTGCGCGCCTGCACGCGAGCAGACCCAATGCGCTCGTCCCAGAGCTGCCCGGCACGCTGGTAGGGCGTCTCCGGTTCGGGAGTTCGTCCATAGCGCTGGACGCCGCGTTTAAAGATCATCGACTAGTCCCTTTCCTTGATGTCCGGAGTGGCGGAAGCGCCGCCGCGGTCTCCCTGCTGGAGGGTGTGCAGCGCGATCTGGCGGTGATGGCGGGCGGATTGCTGGTTGCGCATGGCGCGTGCCCATCCGGGCGCGCCGTCGCCGTCGTGGGACTGGGACGCGGCGTCTCCGCCCGTGCGGTTGAACGCGTTCCATGCGGCTGCGCGGCCCTGCGATGCGGCTTCGCCTAGGCCTAGCGTGCTGGAGGTGCGATCGCGCGCTGCGTTGCCGGCGGCTCGCGCGACTCCGCCAAGACCGGCGGACATGGTGGGCGCGGGCGCGGTCTCCTTGCCTAGAGTGTAGGCGGTCGACGCCGCCGATCCCATCGACGTGCCCGCGCGGACAGCGCCAAGCGCAGCACCGCCGAGCATGCGCGCGCCGCCGACGGCCGCGCCGCCGGCGAGCATCGTTATGCCAGCCGCACCGACCGTCGTGCCGAGCGCTGCGCCAGCGCCGAGCTGGGGTGCGCCGGCGACAAGCCCCGACGCGATGCCGGGGCCGAAGATGCCGAGGCCGAACAATGTCAGCGAAGCGAGAAGCAGGCTCGCCGCGGCGGCCAAGTCCGGTTCGCCTTGACCAGGCGTCGCGAACTCGGTGAAGAAGTTTGAGCTGATGCCGATGATGACGGCAAGCACCATCACTTTGATGCCCGAGCTGACGACGTTGCCGAGCACGCGCTCGGCGAGGAAGCTGGTGCGGTTCCAAAGTGCGAACGGCACGAGTATGAAGCCGGCCAGCGATGTCAGCTTAAACTCGATAATCGTGACGAAGACCTGCACGGCCAATACGAAGAAGGTGATGATCGTCAGCGCCCAGGCGAGGAACAGCACCGCGATCGTCGCAAAGTTCGTGAAGAAGGCGATCGGGCCGGTGAGGTCGGATATCTGTTGAAGAAGCGGCCACGCGGCCGAGAAGCCGACTCCCGCAAGCCGGCCTGGCTTGAGCAGGTCGTCGGCAGTCATTCCGCCACCACCCGCCGTGAGGCCGGCGGCGGTGAACGAGCGGAAGATGATGTCGGCCAGCGTCGAGAAGCTGTTCAGGATGAACGCGAACGCGCCGATATAGAGGATCTTCTTGATGAACCGGCCGATGACATTGTCGTCACCGCCCATCGCCCAGAACAGACCCGCCAGCGTGATGTCGATCCCGATCAGCGTCACGGTCAGGAAATGGACGTCGCCGCCGAGCAGCCCGAATCCGCTGTCGATGTAGCGGATGAAGGCCTGCATGAAGCGGTCGATGACGTTGAGGTCGTTCACGTTGGCGGTATCCCGAAGAGATAAAAAGATGCCGCGAGGCGGGACCGGGGGAGCGAAGCCCCGCCCCGCGGCGGACGACGACGGGAGAGGGACCGCCGTCGCCCTGACCGGCGGCACTACTGGGGCGTGTAGGCCGTGCCGGAGCCGAGGAATCGTTTGGCCGCCGCGCGCGCATCGATCTCGGCCTGGCCTTGGCGCGCCCGCTCGATCGCCTCGGCGCGGTATTGCGCGGCCATCACGTTTTGGATCTGGAACTGCTGCTTGGCGGTGAGCGCGAGCAACTGGTTGGTCGCCTGCTGCGCCTGCAGCGCGCCTTCGGCGCCCTGGCTCTTGGCCATGAGCGCGGAAAGCGTCTGCGCGTCTGCCGCGACATTTTCGACGACCTGGGCCTGCACCGTCATCGTCTGGCGGTACGCCGACATGGCGGTATCGAGCCGGCTGCGCGCGGCGTCGACCTGATCGTTGGTGCTCAGCGCCTGGGCGAAGCTCTGGGGAAACATCTGCCGGAATTGCTGGTCGAGACCCGCAACCTGGAAGCGGATGCCTTGCGCCTGGCCCATCAGCCGGTCGATCTGCTGGAGAGTCTGGGTGATCGCCTGCAGCTCGGGGAAGTCGATGCGCGTCAGGTTCTTTGCCTGATTGATCAGCATGTTCGCTTCGTTCTGGAGCGACTGGATCTGGTTGTTGATCTGCTGAAGGGTTCGCGCCGCTGTCAGGATGTTCTGGCTGTAGTTGCTGGGGTCGAACACGACGATCGCCTGCGCTGGTGTCGATGGCACGACGACAGACAACGCGAGCGATCCGGTCAGGCCGAGCGCAAGCAGCGCGACGGTCATGTTTCGACGAATGGGAAGTCGGGCAAGCATCATTCATCTCCTTCGGGGACTTGGGGGGCAGGAAAATCGGTGAGAAGCTCGGCGGCCCAGTCGAGGCCGGTGCCGGCAAGGAAGCGGGCGGCGAAGTCCGCCTGGCCGCCTTCTACGATTATCGCGTCGATCCGCGCCTGCGTGACGGGGTCGGAGGCGCCGCAGAGCGCCAGCGCGATCGGTCCAAGGCCGAGCTCGAAGAGCCGGTTGCCGCGCGCGGACTGGAGGTAATATTGCCGCTTGGGGGTCGCGCGGCTGACCAGCTCGATCTGGCGGTCGTTGAGCCCGAACCGCTCATAGGCCTCGCGGCTTTGCGGCTCGATCGCGCGGTCGTTGGGCAGCAGGATGCGCTGCGGGCAGCTCTCAATGATGGCGGGTGCGATGCTGCTTGTTGCGATGTCGGCGAGGCTCTGGGTCGCGAACAGCACGGCGACATTCTTCTTGCGCAGCACCTTCAGCCATTCGCGGATTCGGGCGGCAAACAGAGGATGGTCGAGGAATATCCAGGCTTCGTCGAGGATCAGGAGCGTCGGCCGTCCATCGAACCGCTCCTCCAGCCGGTGGAAGAGATACGTCAGCACCGGCGCGACCACGCCGGTCTGGCCCATCAGCGCCTCCGTCTCGAAGCACTGAACATCGGCGAATGCGAGATGCTGCTCCGCGGCATCGAGCAGCCGGCCATAGGGGCCGTCTAGCGTATAGGCGCCGAGTGCTGTGCGCAGCGCGTTTGACTGGAGCAACAGGGTCAGACCGGTCAGCGTGCGTTCTTCGGCCGGCGCTGACGCGAGGCTGCCAAGCGCGGACCAGACCGCGTCCTTGACCTCGGGTGTGACGGTTACCTTCTCGTGCGTCAGGAGTGCCGCGATCCACTCGACGGCCCAGCTCCGCTCGGTCGCGTCGTCGATCCGGCGCAGCGGCTGGAACGCCAGCGTCTCGCCGGCGTCGGCGCCGAGGCCCAGCGCATGGTGCGCGCCGCCCATCGCCAGGACCGCGGCGCGGGCCGAGAAGCCTTTGTCGAAGATGTACACCTGGGCATTCACGTAGCGCCGAAATTGGAGCGCGATCAGCGCGAGCAGAGCGGACTTGCCGGCGCCGGTCGGCCCGACCACCAGCATGTGCCCGACATCGCCGACATGCGTCGACAGGCGGAACGGCGTTGATCCCGCCGTGCTAGCATGGAGCAGCGGCGGTCCGCCGAGATGCGCGTTGTGGGTTGGTCCCGCCCAGACCGACGAAAGCGGCATCAGGTGGGCGAGGTTTAACGTGTGGACCAGCGGTTGTCGGACATTGGCGTAGGTCTGTCCGGGCAATGACGACAGCCATGCCTCGACCGCGTTGACGCCCTCCCGGATCGTCGTGAAGCCGAGCCCGTTGACGATCCGCTCGACCTGGCGGACCTTGTCCTCGACCCGGCCTCGGTCGGTGTCGGTCACCGTGATCGTCGTCGTCAGATAGCCGAACGCGACATGGTCGCCGCCGAGCACCTGCAGCGCGAGGTCTGCATCGACCACCTTATTGTCGGCGTCGGTGTCGAGCAGCTGCGAAGGCTGGTTGTACATGATTTCGCGCAGCAACGCGGAGATCGACTTGCGCTTGTTGAACCACTGGCGGCGCAGCTTCGTCAGCGCCTTGGTCGCGTCGCCCTTGTCGAGCGCGATGAAGCGCGTGACCCAGCGATAGGCGAAATCCTGATGGTTCAGCGCGTCGAGGATGCCCGGCCGGCTCATGCTCGGGAAGCCGAGCACAGTCAGTGTCCGGACATACGTGTCGTCAAGCCGGGGCTCGAGCCCGCCGGTCAGCGGCGTGTCGGCGAGCAACGCGTCGAGATAGATCGGCGTGTCGGGAACCGCGACACGGTGCGGGCGCGTCGAGATCGTGCCGTGCAGGAAGGTCAGCGTCTCGCCATCGTCGAGCGCACGAATCTCCGGCATGAAGCTTGCGAACAGGTCGAGCGCACGGTCGCTTTCGGCGATGAAGCTCGCAAGCGCGCTGTGCCAGTCGCGGCCTTTTTCGGCGGCGGGGCGCTCGACCAGCGACCGCCCCGCCGCCTCGGCGCTGTCCGGCGTCGGCAACCAGGTCAGGGTCAGATGATAGCGGCTTTCGAAATGTTCGCCTTCGCTGAGGAAAGTCGCGCGGCGTTCCTGGTCGACCAGCCAAGACGCGGCGTCGGGAAAGTCGCTGTCGGGATAGGCAGTCGCCTCGCGCCGTTCGGCATCGAAGAACAGTGCCCAGCCGGTGCCGAACCGCTTCAGCACATTATTTGCGCGGGCGCAGGCCGAGATGAGCTCGCCCTCCGTGGCGGACTCAAGATCGGGTCCGCGGAAGCGCAGGACGCGCAGGAAGCTGCCATCCTTGTTGAGGATGACGCCGGGCGCGATCAGCGCGGCCCAGGGCAGATGGTCCGCCAGCCGGTCGGACCGGTGACGATATTCGGCAAGGTTTAGCACGCGAGATAGCCCTTCTGGCGGATGTGGCGGAGCAGGACCGGTGCAAAGTCTGGGTCGCGGCGGGCGGCAAACACGGCGATGCTGTGCCCGACCGCCCACAGCACGAGACCGGCCAGCCACTGCTGGAGCCCAAGGCCGACCGCCGCGGCGAGCGTCCCGTTGACGATCGCGATCCCGCGTGGCGCGCCACCGAGCAGGATCGGCGATCCGAGGCTCTCGTGGATGGGGGCCTCGAAGCCTTCCAGATGCTGGCCGGTGCCGATCATGCGATCAGCGCTCCGCCGCCGAAGCTGAAGAAGCTGAGGAAGAAGCTCGATGCGGCGAAGGCGATCGACAGGCCGAACACGATCTGGATCAACCGCCGGAAGCCGCCGCTGCTCTCGCCGAACGCCAGCGTCAGGCCGGTCGTGATGATGACGATCACGGCGACGATCTTGGCGACCGGCCCCTGCACCGATTCCAGCACCTGCTGGAGCGGCTGCTCCCAGGGCATGCCCGAGCCGGCCGCCTGGGCGCTGTTGCTGACGGCGAGGCTCAGTCCGATGGCGGCGCCGACGAGGAAGGTCGATCCGCGAGACGGAATCTTGGCAAGCTGCATGGTCATTCTCCTTGAGGGTTGGGAGGGTTGAGGAGGTCGGCGAGCGCGTAGCTGCCGGTGTCGGGATCAAGCCCGGCGACGCGCGCGATGCTGGTTATTCGGCGTTGCAGGCCGCGGCCGGAGATGAAGACGATGATGTCGATTGCCTCGGCGATCAGTCGACGCGGCACGGTGACAACCGCCTCCTGCACCAGCCCTTCGATCCGGTAGAGCGCGGACATCGCGCTGTTGGCGTGCACTGTGGCGATGCCGCCGGGGTGGCCGGTGTTCCACGCCTTGAGCATGTCGAGCGCTTCAGGACCGCGCACCTCGCCGACGATGATGCGATCTGGGCGGAGGCGGAGCGTCGAGCGAACGAGATCCGCCATGGTGACGACGCCCGGCCGCGTGCGCAGTGCGACGGTGTCAGCCGCCGGGCTCTGCAGCTCGCGCGTGTCCTCGATCAGGATGACGCGCTCGTCGACCCAGGCCATTTCGGCGAGCAACGCGTTGGCTAGCGTGGTCTTGCCTGAGCTGGTGCCGCCGGCGACGAGGATGTTGTACCGCTGGGTGACGCAGGCTTTCAGCCGGTCAGCGGCGGCCTGCCCCATGATGCCGTCGGTCAGATAGTCGTCGAGGCTGTAGAGGCGCTCCGCGGGTTTACGGATCGAGAAGCAGGGCGCCGTCGACACCGGCGGCAGCACGCCTTCGAACCGCTCGCCGGCACGGCCTTCCATGCTCGGCGGAAGCTCGGCCGATACGATGGGCGCGTCGCCGTGGACTTCGGCACGGGCGTGCGAGGCAACAAGTCGGATGATCCGCTCGACCTGCGCGGCTTCCATACGGACTCCGGTGTCGGTGCGGCCTTCGCCGAGCCGGTCGAGCCGCAGCGCGCCGTCGGGATTGACCATGATCTCGATGACGCGAGGATCGGCCAGCGCTCCGGCGATCGCCGGCCCCATCGCCGTGCGCAGCATGGCGCGGCGTCGGTCCGCGGAGATGCCGGCAGTCATCGGCCGGACTCCGTGCCGGCGCCGAACCCGTCAGCAAGCGTTCGGCGACCGGCCGCGATCTGCCGTCCGACCTGGGCGACGAAGGCTTCGAACCTTTTGGCGGCGATGGCACGGCCGGCTTGGTCGTTCTCGGCGAGAGGCGCCTGGATCGCCAGTTCGTAGCGCACGAACAGCGCCAGAGTTTCGAGCTGGATATGGCCGTCTCGCTCGAGCCTGCCGATTGCCGCGGTCATGCGATCGAGCCGGAGTCCGAACCGATCCTCAAGCTCGGACGCGCCGCGCCGGTTAAGCCAGGCGGTCACGGCATCGGTCAGGATCGCAGACTTGGATGCGCCAGGCTTTGCGGCGAGTGCTTCGAGACGGTCGCTGACCGGCTTCGGCAAGAACAGTTGGTGGCGGATTTTCTCGGCCACGCTCAGAGGCCCAGTTGCAAGTCGCCGGGCCGGTGGTCAGCGGCGTCGACGGCATAAACAGTGCGGGCGGTGCCGAGCGCGCGTGCCTGGTCCATGGCGCGCTGGTCGGCCGTGACATCATCGTCGTCTGCGCCGAGACCCAGCGGATCTGCGGTCGCGGGATCGGGTGCGAGCGGGCGAGCGGACTCGTGGCCGGGATGGCGGGCCTGTTCGAGTCCGCCGCCGGCATCGTTTTCGTCTTCATCCCCGGCAGCGGCGAGCCGCGCGTCGGTGCCGCGGACGATGCCGGCCCAATCATCGAGGCGCGATGCCGGTCGATCGACATAGTCGCCATCCGTGAGCACGGGCGGCGGGAGGAGGCGCTCCTTGAACGTGCCGTCCTCGTAATAGCGCAGCTTGGTGGCACGGATCGGCGGCGTGCCGGCGACAAGCACCAGCTCGTCGGTCGGCGGCAGCTGCATGACCTCGCCGGGGGTCAGCAGCGCGCGCGCGGTCTCCTGTCGGCTGACCATGACATGCGCGAGCCAGGGCGCGAGCCGGTGACCGGCATAGTTGCGCATCGCGCGCTGCTCGGTCGCGGTGCCGAGGGCGTCGGAGATGCGCTTCGCCGTCCGCTCGTCGTTGGTCGCGAAGGCGATGCGGACGTGGCAATTATCGAGGATGGCGTTGTGCTCGCCGTAAGCTTTTTCGATCTGGTTGAGGCTCTGCGCGATCAGGAAGGCGCGGACGCCATAGCCCGCCAGAAAGGCGAGGCTTGTCTCGAAGAAGTCCAGTCGCCCGAGTGCGGGAAACTCGTCGAGCATCATCAGCAGCTTGTGGCGGCCAGCGGCCTTGGCGCCGTTCTCGGCGTGCAGATGCTCGGTCAAGCGACGGCCGATCTGGTTGAGTACGAGGCGGATCAGCGGTTTGGTGCGGCTGATGTCGGACGGCGGCACGACCAGATAGAGCGAAACCGGCGACTTACCCTCGACCAGATCGGCAATGCGCCAGTCACATCGCGACGTAACGATCGCGACGGTGGGGTCGCGGTAGAGACCAAGGAACGACATGGCCGTCGACAGCACGCCGGAGCGCTCGTTCTCGGACTTGTTGAGCACCTCGCGCGCCGCTGACGCGACGACTCGGTGCACGATCGGCGCGCCTGTCGTGCCGAGATGGTTGGTCGTCATCATCCGGCGCAGCGTGGCGGTGAACGGTCGCTGCGGGTCGGACAGAAAAGAGGCCACGCGGGCGAGCGTCTTCTCTTCCTCAGCATAGAGAATATGGAGGATCGCGCCGACCAGCAGGGAGTGGCTGGTCTTCTCCCAGTGGTTGCGGCGTTCGAGCGCGCCTTCGGGGTCTACGAGGATGTCGGCGATGTTCTGGACGTCGCGAACCTCGTCGGTGCCACGGCGGACCTCGAGCAGCGGATTGTAGCGCGCCGAGCGGGTGTCCGTCGGGTTGAAGAGCAGGCAGTGTGAGAAGCGTTGCCGCCAGCCGGCGGTCAGCTGCCAGTTTTCGCCCTTGATGTCGTGGATGACCGCCGAGCCCGACCAGCCGAGCAATGTCGGTACGACCAGCCCGACGCCCTTGCCGCTGCGGGTGGGGGCAAAGGCCATGATGTGCTCGGGGCCATCATGGCGAAGGTAGCGGATACCGGTCCGACCGAGGAATACACCGGCTTCGGTCAACAGCCCCGCCGCGCGGATATCCTTTGCGCTCGCCCAACGGGCAGAGCCGTATGTGGTAAGATTAGCGCGCTGACGCGCGCGCCACACTGATCCGAAGATGGCTGCGCCGCAGCCGGCAAGGCCGCTCGCGGCGGCCATCGCCCCAGCTTTCTCAAAGATGACCGGCGCGTAGGCCTCGAATGAGAACCACCAGAGGAAAAGCGCCCAGGGCGCGTAAATCGGCCGACCGAAGGCGACGTACCACGGGGGACCAAGCTGCGGCTGGTAGGCCAGTGCTGCGGCAGCCCATTGAGTCGCGAACCAGACGCCCACCAGGACGACGGCAAACACGACAATGACCTGTCCGATAAGCAGTTTGGTCGGGGTCATGCAGGCCTCCGCCCGCATGAGAATCAGTCTCTACGGGTTCGGCCGTTAATTTCGACGAACCGCCTTCTTCGCGTCAGAGCCCTGCCGGTGTCACTAGGTACCTATCGGGGGAATTTCAGCTTCCGCCGACATGGCGGCGATAGGTGCCCCTGACTGACGCGACTGCACGCTGCTGTACATTCATCATTCGTGAGTGGGCTGTCATGATCAACTTTGGTGGAAACCGGAACGGCCGCTTTGGAGCACCCGCAGGGTCTTCTCTCCCGTTCGTTCAGGTGCATGGAAAGCTGCTCACGCGGTGTTGTACGTCTAAGATGCATAGCTTCCATATCAGCCGTGACAGTAACCACTCATGTTAGTCCGACCTTGGTTTAGCCTGCCGAAGCCGTTCGGAAATGGGGGTAGGTCCACGTGCTAGTCGGGGGATTTTGCGTACTTCGTCTGCGTCGAGCGTGATGCCATTGAGCAAGCTGGACAGGCTCGTGTCGAGGGCGACCGCGATGCGGGCAAGCGTGATTAAACTTGGATTGATCTCGCCGCGCTCCAACTTCCCGTAAGTGGCACGGTCGATGTTCACCAAGGCCGCGAACTCCTCCTGCGATCGTCCTGCCTCAACGCGCAGCGCCCGCATACGTTCGCCAAAATCCTTCTGGAGCGACAGAGCCATTTGGGGACCGTGCACGTCAGACAGGAGATCGTCCACGGTATATATATCCCCGGCTTATTGACACTTTCGCTTTGCTCTGCGCATCGTAGGAATGGAATTGAAAGAGGCAACTAGATGGCCAACAGCTACAGTTTCGCCGCGATACGAGGGGTTCAGGCGGGAAGAGCCTACTACGTCGCCATGGTGCCGCTGAAGACTGTGGAAAGGCTGTTTCGCTTCGACGAGGCGGAACTTCCGCCGCAACTCCGGGCCCAGCGCGAGTTGAACAAGACGCGGATTCCGGCGATCGCCCGATATCTGACGCAGAATGCGGGAGAGTACGTGCTGTCCGCGCTGTCTGCGACGATCGACGGAGCGCTGAGATTCCAGACCGTGCCCGGCGAGCGCTCGATCGGCACGCTGTTGATCGACATGGCGGCCACCATCGTGATCAACGACGGCCAACACCGCAGGGCGGGCATCGTCGAAGCGCTGCGAGAGCGGCCCCATCTTGGCGACGAGACCATCGCCGTGACTCTGTTTCCGGACGAGGGCCTCGCGCGATCGCAGCAGATGTTCGTCGACCTTAATCAGCACGGCGTGAAGCCATCGCGATCGCTGCGCCTGTTCTACGACGCGCGCGACGAAGCCGCGCGCGTTACGCGGGCCGTAGTCGAGGCGGTCCCGCTCTTCCGCGACCTCACCGATCTTACGCGGACCAACCTCACGGCTGGATCGCGCAAGCTGTTTGCATTCAGCAACCTGCACACCGCGACGTCCGTGCTGATCGAGGACGCCGGGCTTAAGGTCACGCACGAAACGCCGGACCAAGCTGTGGACTTCTGGCGTGCGGTCGTGGACGGAATGCCCGAGTGGCGACTCGCCGGCCGCGGCCAGCTCGCTGCCGCCGAACTGCGACGCGACCGGGTCCACGCGCACGGCGTCGCGCTGGAGGCGATCGCGATCGCCGGCGCCCGGGTGATAAATGAGCGGCCGGACGGCTGGCGCGAGGCGCTCGGCCGCCTTGGTGGCATCGACTGGGACCGGGCGAACGCCGCCCAGTGGGAGGGGCGCGCGCTGCTCGGCGGCCGCATCAACCGGTCGCGTACCAGCGTGCTGCTGACGGCGGACGCGATCCACCGCGCGATCACATCCGATGAACGGAGCACGAACGATGCTGACGCCGACCGTCACTTGGACTAGTCTGGCGCCATGAACATGGACGAGCTGAAAATCGGGGACGAGGCACCCAAAGGGCTTGGCCTGCTGCCGCGGCTGATGGAGGACGTGCGGGAGATCTACCTCGAGGACGACCGTCCCTGGGTAGTGGGCTATTCGGGCGGTAAGGATTCGACCACCGCGCTGCAGCTGATTTGGGCATCCCTCATCGCGCTGCCCCCGGAGCGGCGCACCAAGCCGATCTATGTCATCAGCTCCGACACGCTGGTCGAGACGCCGGTAGTCTCCCGCTACATCGACCAGACGCTCGAGAAGATCACAGTTGCCGCCGCCGAGCAGTGCATGCCCATCGTCGCGCACAAGGTGGTTCCCGAGGTCGACAAGAGCTTCTGGGTCAATATGATCGGCCGCGGCTACCCGGCGCCCTCGCGCCGCTTCCGCTGGTGCACCGAGCGGCTGAAGATCGAGCCGGCCAACGACTTCATCAAGAGCCGGGTCGCGGAGTTCGGCGAGGTCGTGATGGTCCTCGGCGTGCGCTCGCAAGAGTCGGCGACGCGCGCACAGGTGATGTCGCTGCACCGCATCCCCGGCTCACGTCTCTCGCGCCACTCGTCGCTGCTCAACGCTTTCGTCTACGCGCCGATCGCAGCGTTCTCGACCGACGACGTCTGGACCTACCTGCTGCAGAACCCATCCCCATGGGGCAACGACAACCGCGACCTCGTTGCGATGTACAGGAACGCGTCGTCGGGCGAGTGTCCGCTGGTCGTCGACACCTCCACGCCCTCGTGCGGCAACTCGCGCTTCGGCTGCTGGGTCTGCACCGTCGTCGAGCGCGACAAGGCGATGGAGGCGATGATCGACAGCGGCGAGGAATGGTTGACGCCACTGCTCGACTTCCGCGACAAGCTGTCGGCGACCCAGGACCCGGCCCGCAAGCGCGACTTCCGCGACTTCCGCCGACGGACGGGGCATATCTCCTTCATCAAAGACACCGACCGGGTCATGCCCGGACCCTACAAGCTCGAGTTTTGCCGCGAGATCCTGCGCCAGCTACTCGAGACACAGGTCCAGGTCGCCCGCGAGGCGCCGATTGGCGAGGCCCCGCTGCTCATCCAGGAGGAGGAGCTGCACGAGATCCGGCGCCTTTGGCGAACCGAGCGCGGCGACTGGGCGGACAGCGTGCCCCGGATCGTGCGCGAAACGCTCGGCAAGGATCTCGACTGGATCGCCGAGGACTCGGTCGCGTTCACATCCGACGACGGCGAACTGCTCGACTCGATCTGCGCCGAGAACGACGTGCCGACGGAGCTGGTCATGAAACTCCTAGACATCGAGCGCGCGTCGCACGGCCTGAAGCGCCGCCACGCTGTCCACACGCGGATCGAGGACGCTTTTCGGCTAGACTGGCGGGACCTCGACGTGATTGTCGACGAGCGCCGGCGCGACCTCGGCATCGACGACGAGATGCCGGATGTGGCCGAGGCGGAGCTGGGCTTCGACGCGGACGAGGAGGTCGGCCAATGATCCTCCGAAGCATCGAGCTCGAGAACTTCGGCCTGTACGCCGGCCGCCAGCGGCTCGACCTGATGCCGACGCGCGACCGTCCGGTCGTCCTGTTCGGCGGCCGGAACGGCGCCGGCAAGACCACGTTGCTTGAGGCGGTGCGCCTCGCGCTCTATGGGCGCCGGGCGCTGGGCGCGCGCGTCGGCCAGTCCGAATACGACGAGTACCTGCGCAACCGCGTGCACGTTGACGCCGACGGCCGCGGGAGCGCGGTCGCCTCCGTCGGGCTCGAGTTCGACTACGCGGAGGCGGGCATCGTCCAGCACTACCGCGTGTCGCGCAGATGGACGGTGCGGGGCGCGAAGGTCGTGGAGACGCTCACCCTGGAGAAGGACGGGTCGCCCGTCGACGCGGTCCCCCGCGACGAGTGGCACGGGTTCCTGCAGGAATTGATCCCGCCAGGCGTGTCGCAGCTCTTCTTCTTCGACGGCGAGAAGATCGCCGAGATTGCGCGCGACGACCCCGACGAGGGGCTTGCGGAGGCAGTGCGCGGCCTGCTCGGCATCGAGTTGGTCGGACGCCTACGCACCGACATCGGGCTGTTCCTCGCCCGGCGGAACCGCAAGGACGACGGCGGCAGTGCGGAGCGGCTACAGGCGGTAGTCCGCGATCGGGCGGCCGTGCAGAAGCGAATCGGCGACATGGCCGAGCACGTGGCCGAGCTCAGGACTAGGCACACATCGCTCGAGCGCGCGGCCAACAACG
Organism: Sphingomonas profundi; assembly: GCF_009739515.1. NCBI lineage: Bacteria > Pseudomonadati > Pseudomonadota > Alphaproteobacteria > Sphingomonadales > Rhizorhabdaceae > Alterirhizorhabdus > Alterirhizorhabdus profundi. Next base: position 4,185,403 of record NZ_CP046535.1, on the reverse strand, counting down.
TGCGGCTGCGCTTCACCGCGGAGGGCGGCGACGCGGCCGACCGGCGCGCCGCGACCGAGGCTGAGCGCAACGAGGTCCGCAATCAGATCGCCCAGCGCGAGGCCGAGCTGCGCGACCTCGCGAACGGCCTGCTCCCTTTCGCGGCCGCCCCGCGGCTGCTGCGGCGCTTCGCCACCGCGCTCGCCCAGACGGGCGAGACCGGACGGCGCGAGGAGGCCGAGGCGCTCCGCACGCGGCTGCTGGGCTGGCGCGCGGCCGGCGAACCCTCGCGCCAAGCCTCTTGGAAGGACGCGCACTGGCGGGACCTCGAAGCCTTCTTCGCGGCTGATGCCGACGCGGCCCCGGGCGCGGCCGGACCACTGGCAGGCCTCGATGCGACCGAACGCCGACGGCTCGCCGCCAAAGTCGCCGACGCGCGGGACGCCGTTCCGGCACGCGTCGGCCTGCTCGTCCGGGACCTCGACGCGCTGCAGCGCCGGATCCGCCCGCTCGAGGCCGAACTCGTCCGGGCCGCCGGCAAGGGCACGACCGTTGTGCTCGACGAGCTGCTGCTGTCCGAGAAGGACGTTGGCGCAGCCGAAGCGGAGCTCAAAGCCCGCAGCGAGGAGCTGAAGCAGCTCGAATACCAGAAGCTCATTCTGGAGCGCGAGGAGAAGCGGCTCGTCAACGCCCAGAACGAGGTCGCCGCCGGGGAGCAGAGGGCGGCGATCGCCACTCGGGTCGGCCGCGTGCTGCAGCAGTACGAGGAACGTCTCCTCCAACATAAGCTGGCCCAGCTGCGCACCGAGTTCGTCGACCGCTTCAACCACCTCGCGCGCAAGGGCGAGTTCGTCGCGGATGTGCGGATCGACCCCACGACCTTCGACGCGACGCTGATCGACCGGTCCGGCACCGAGATCCGCAAGTCCAGCCTGTCCGCCGGCGAGAAGCAGATCTACGCGATCGCCATGCTGTGGGCGCTTGCTCGCACCAGCGGCCGGGCGCTGCCGATGATCATCGACACGCCGCTCGCGCGCCTCGACTCCGAGCATCGGGCGACCATCGTCGAGCGATACTTCGCGGAGGCCAGCCACCAGGTGATCGTGCTGTCGACCGACACCGAGGTCGACGACGAGTTGCTGGCGCGCCTGTCGCCGAACGTCAGCCACTCCTACCGACTCGACTACGACCCCGAGACGCGTTCGACCACCGCCACCCCCGGCTATTTCGGTCAGGAGGACGAGCGTGCGCTACAACAAGCTTAGGATCTCCGAGGACGCTAACAGTCGGCTGCGCTCGATCCGCCAGCGGACTGGCGTGACACCGAACCTCCTCATCCGGGTGGCGATCATGATATCGCTGGAGGAGGGGCCGATCCGCGTCCCCGCACCCGACGAGAAGGGGCCCGAGTTCAACTCGTACACGCTGACTGGCGACCACACCGCGATGATCGGCGCGATGCTTCGACACGTCGAGGAGACAGAGGGCCAGTCGCCTCCGCTGGGCGACGACGAGATGGTCGCGCGCCTCCGCGCCCACATCCACCGCGGGGTCGGCACGCTCAGTGTGCGCGCGAAGTCCGTCGTTGACCTGGGACGGCTGGCGGTGGGCGCATGAGCGCAGCTGGTGCGCGGGGCCCGGTCTACCTCGACAACAACGCCACCACCGCGGTCGACCCGCGTGTAGCCGACGCGATGCGACCCTACCTGGAGGAGGTGTTCGGCAACCCGTCGAGCGTCGAGCATGTCCACGGCAACCGCGCCCAGCAGGCGGTCGGCACGGCGCGCGCCCAAGTGGCCGCGGCGCTCGGCGCGCGCGACAACGAGATCGTGTTCACCGGAAGCTGCACCGAGGCCGACAACATCGCGATCCTCGGCGCGGCGCGGGCGCGGCCCGAGAAGCGGCACCTCGTGACCAGCGCGGTCGAGCACCCCGCCGTGATCGAGCCGTTCAGGCAGCTGGAGCGCGAGGGCTTCGAGGTCACTGTCATCGGCGTCGATGAGCACGGCCGGGTCGATCCAGCCGCCGTCGCCGAATCGATCCGGGACGACACCGGCCTGGTCTCGGTCATGGGCGGTAACAACGAGGTCGGCACCCTTCAACCGATCGGCGAGATCGGGGCGGCCTGCGAAGAGCGCGGCGTGCTGTTCCACACCGACCTCGCGCAGGTGATGGCCCACCGCCGGGTCGACGTTATAGCCGAGCACATCCACCTCGCCAGCGTGTCGGGCCACAAGGCCTACGGACCCAAGGGCGTCGGCGCGCTCTACGTCCGATCGCGCTCGCCCCGGCCCAAACTCGTGCCGATCACATTCGGCGGAGGACAGGAGCGGGGCCTCAGACCCGGAACGGTCGCGACGCCGCTCGTCGTCGGCCTCGGCAAGGCGCTCGAAATCGCGACGCGGCAAGGAGCAGCCGACGACGTGCGCCTGCGGGCCATGTGCGACGCGCTGCTCGCCCAGCTGCGCGCCGCCGTCGACGGCGTGCAGCGCAACGGTCACCCGACCGAACGCCTCGCGGGCAACCTGTCGCTGTCGATCGACGGCGTGGAGCCGCTGGCGCTAATCCACCGCCTGAACGGCGTGGCGAGCTTCTCGGCATCCAGCGCCTGCGCGACCGAGAAGGTGGAGACCAGCCCGGTGCTGATCGCGATGTTCGGAGACACGGCCCGCGCACGCCAGGCCTTCCGCGTGTCGCCCGGCCGCTTCACGGCGGCTGAAGAGATGAGGACGTTCGGGGAGACGCTCGTCGAGGCGGTCGTCGACCTGCGGCGCTACGCGGCCTGAGGTCCTTGGCTGCGCCATCCACCCTTAGTCTAGAATAAGCTCTGACCGGTAGAGCTCGCCGATCGTCATGGAGGAGCTACGCTCGTCGCCCTTCACGACGGTCTGGCCCAGCGACTGCGTCCAGTCGGCACCGCTCTCGGCCAAGGGCTCGTCGATAGTCGGGCGCTCGCGCAGCTGTAGAAGCACGTCCTGATCGACGCCCTGCCGGATGATGGCGCGCGTCACGGCCTCGCCGTTGATCAGTATCGGGCGCGGCAGGTCGAAGAACCTTTCGCGGCCTCGGAACCGCCCCTCGAACGCTGTCGCATCACGACCCCGGACGGTCGCACCTAGTTCGTCCCTCGCCCGCTGGTCCCGGTCGTCGACGCCAGCTTGGCGCGCCTCGTCGAAGCGCCGCGACTTCGAGCGGACACTGTAGGGAAAGCGGCCCAAGGGAGCCGCCGTCGCCTCGGCCGAGATCTCGAAGCCACTCAGGCGAAGGACCTTCGATACCACGGCGCGGGTCACGGCATCATCCGCCGCATACATCTGGTCCGATCGCACCTCGAACGGATCCTCCGGCTCAGGGTCCACGATGGTAAGCCGGCTGGCGAACTTGCCCTCCTGAACGCCGATAGCGAGTCCGCAGACCAGTCGCTGCCCTGTGTAGGCGCGCGGGAACACAATCGAGCGCTTCTGCGCGACGCCACCGGAAGCGAACGGCCATGGATCGCCGAGCTGGTTCTCGGAATACTCCGGGCCCGACTGCGTCCCCTTGCACTCGACGACGTGCCACACGCCGGCCGCATCCCGGCCGACGAAGTCTGGGGTCTTGTTCGGTCCCCGCTTGGCAGTCCGCCGCGCGGTGGCGCCGATATCGGCCGCGAAGCGCTGCATGAAGTAGCGGCCGTCGCATATACGGTCGAACGCGAGCCGCTCGTTCAGCCAGAGCATGGGCACACCCATCCCGAAGTCGTCGCTGAGGATCGTCTTCTGATGTGCGTCCAGGTCGGCGAAGCTGCGCGTCAAGCGCAGATCGTCGTCCGCGGTTACGGCGGCGAGATAGCGCACCCACGCCCAAAACTCGCTGAGCGAGACGCCCGTCGAGGACGTCGGCGTGGTCAGAAAGCCGAGCAGCAGCAGCATGCCGGGCACATCGAGGTCGTAGGAAGACTGGCCACGTTGGAACGTCGCCGGGAAGTCGGGTGGTCCGCGACGTGGCCACGTGGCGCTCCTCACGTCCATGGCCAGGGTTCGATTCAAGGTCGGATTGCCCGGCCGCGAGACTGCACATCGGACTCCCATCCCATCATGACGGCAGTCCTAAATCGGCACGCGCAAGCTCGGCCTCGATGGCGCGGCGGATGATGCTACGCCCGGAACCGGAGGCGTTCCGGAACCTGTCGGCGGAGAAGTCGAGGCCCCTGGCTGGCTCGAGGATCTGGTGGAAGTGGGCGGCCGAAATAACCTTTCTCCTGTAGGCTTCCGGAGCGAGCCTCCGCAGAATATCCAGAAGAGCCTGGACCCCCACCGTCCTCCGAATAAAAGAGTCGAGCGGAGCGATCTTCCAGAAAAGCTCGTCGCACGCCTTCAGGTAGTTGAGCACCATTGTGTAGATGACCACGTCCTGGCCGCCTAGGTAGGCGTCGCGAAGCGGCGAGCGGTCCTTGCGCTTCACTTCCAGCTCAGAGCGGGTCAGTCGCGTCGGCGTCTGCAAGTTGTTCGAGTCCGACTTGGGATTGCTCGTGATCAGGCGGGCGATGCCCTCCACGATCACAGCCGTCGAGACCTTCCATTCGGCTTCGCTCGTAAGCGCGGTCAACTCGTCGTCCTTCTTGGGCGCGATCGAGATGTGCCCCCTCAAAGGCGAGTCGGTGTCGCTCCCCAGCCTTCTGGTGAGGAACACGGCGAGCTTGTCAGGGCTCCAGAACGCAGGCTCCTCGTCGTCGATGTTGTAGCCGAACATCTCATAGGTGAGACTCTTGCCGACGGGCTTCTGGTTCGAGTTGATCGTCGCGAAGACCTGCGCCTGGAAAGGCTTCGGCAGGTCGAAGTAGATCGCGCAGATCATCTCCATCGACAGCCGGTCGACGACCTTCGCCTTGGCGAACCCGAACAGACGGTGCTGACCATCCACAATCGCCGCGAGCTTGTCGGCCGTCGGTATGACGAGCTCGTAGCAGCCGTCGTCGCCCAACTCGACCCGCCACCGCCTATCAACCTCAGCCGGCGCATGGTCGGGATCCGGGGCATCGTCGACGGCAGGATCCCCGTCCGCAAGCGCGGCGGCATCCTCTGCCGCCTGATCCTCGGGGTCGTCCTCGCTGAAGCCATCCGAGGGCCGGGCGTTCGCCGCCAAGATGATGGAGTTGGGAAACGCGGTATCGTCACGGTCGATATAGGCGCCGATCTCCCGGAGCCGCTTCTCCTGGAACTCGCGCTGAATCCCGTCGAGCAGATAGGGGGACCTCGGATCCCCAGTGTGCTCCGCGCGCAGCCGGTCGGTGAAGCAGACGTCCAGCAGGAGGGCCGCCGGAAGAGCCGCCACCCAGCAGTCTGCGAGTTCCTGGCGCACATGCAGCGCCTTGACGCGATGAGGGAAGGTGAATGTGGGCGCGGTCATGCCTGAAACTCCGTCAGGTCGCCACCGAGCGGCCGACCGGTGTCCTCGCCGCCAGTCGCCGCGTTCGGCGGTTCGTCGTCATACAGGTCCACGTTGTCAGCGTTGGCGACCCACCAGAACCACAGGGAAAACAGCGAGCACAGCGTGCCGACCGCCAGGACGGTGCAATCCGCCAGACCGCGATCGAAGATCAGCCAGAAGCCAACCACCGCGAAGATCAGCATCGAGAGAAACGAGACGGCCCGGGCCTGCTTCTGGAACTTGCCTATCTGTACCTGCAGGCATGTCGAGCCAATCAACGCTGGAAAGAACGTGGCGACGGCCGTCCTGACCGAGGTGAGGTCGCCCGGACCGGTGGAACGAGCGTAGTTGATGAGCTCGACCCACAGGCCGAGCCCGCCGATCAGCACGATGCTGGCCACGAAGTAGATCACGAAAGTGACGTGCGCGAACGGAATCCTTGTCCGCCTCGCAAGGTCCGAACGGAAATCTGACCACCCTCCAGTTGGAGCCGCCGCCATCAGTCCTGGCCTCCCCACAGTTCCGCATACTTCACCAGAAGGTCCTCCACGTTCGCGGGCGGCAACATCGCATCCTCCAGCTTGGCGAAGCCGCCCACGGCATACCTGTTCAAAATCTCGACGCCCGACTCGCTCAGACCCGTCGTCCTGGAGGGGTCGAGCAACAGGATCATCTCTCGCTCGACGCTCGCCTTGTCGTTTACGTCTATCCTGTTTCGGTCGAGCTCGGCGTCGATCAGCAGCCCAGCCAGGAAGTCGGCCTGAGCCTTGAAGTCCTCCGGATAGTGGTCGATGAAATACTCGTCCTCGAGCTCGTCCCTCGCGCCGAGGGTCCTCTCGCGCAGGCCGATGAGGGTGCAGAGATACCAGCTGTCGAACATGAGGTACTTGGGCGTGCGCTCGGTCACCGTCTTGAAGAAAGGCCGCGCCTTTCCGGGCAGGGTGAAGTTCATGCCGACGCCTCCCCGGGCTCGACCGCGTGGAAGCGGCGGAACTCGTCGAGGCCGTCGCGCATCTGCGACTCCTCGCCGTGGTCCTGCCAGATCGTCACGTAGCGGACGTCTTCGCGTGGATAGAAGGCATCCGCGAAGCCGTCCTTCTCGCTCGAGATCACGAACATGATCATTTGCTCGAACAGCGTCGGGATCACGTCCCCAACCTCGCGCCGGACGCGGGTGTCGAGCGAAACCGCTGGGCTGTCGACTATGAAGGGAAGGCGATACGGCGCGGCACCCAGGAGGGAAGTGATGAACGCGTAGGCGACAGACAGGCTCTGGCCCTCGCTGACCCCACCCTTGCTCGCTACGCCCCGCGAGGCGAGTTCGAGCGACGAGCCTATCCGTGCGACGCGCAGCGGCTCTCCCTTCACCAGCCGCGCCAGCTTCTCGTTGGTCGCGACGCGCACGCTCTCGCGCAGGTTGTCGAGCGCCTGCGCGGCGACGGCGTCGACGAGGGCGGAGATGCGGTCGGCGGCGCCTGTGAACTTCACGGTCTGCGTGGCTGCGGCAAGGCGGCGCTTGGCGAGATCGGCCTCGGCCTGACACAGCGGGATGTTGTTGCGCGGCCCCAGCTTCTCCAGGATCTGCGTCAGCTTGTCGGACGTGTTCAGCTGGGCGACCTCGGCGTCCAGCGTCTCGAGCCTGAGCTCGTTCTGCCGCTGCTCTAAGACCAGCCGTTTCAGCTCGTCGTCGCCGGACGCGATCTGCTCCTGCTGCAGCTGTTCGAGTTGCTGGTTTACCGACCGCCGCTCGCGCAGCTTCGCCTTGAGCTCACCGGCGCTGTCCGCGAACTCCGCGCCGGTCGCCTCGCTCTCGCGGACGTTGCGCTTCATGCGGTTGATGATCGTGATCTGGTCCTCGGCCAGATACTTCTTGGCGCCGGCGACAATGGCGGCACTCTCCTTCTCGCCGATCTCTCGGTCGCACACGCAATGGGTGGCGTGCGCCAGCTCGTGGAAGAACTCCTGGGAGATCGTCTTCGGCAGCTGCAGCGTCGTCAGCCGCTGACCAAGGCCGCGAAGGCGGGCGAGTAGCAGCGGGCTGACCTTGGCCGGTGAGCGCACCGCGGCGAGACTGTCGGCGGACAGCTCGGCGATGCGGATCGTCAGCGTAGACAGCTCGCCGTCTAGCCTCGACTTGCGGGCGGCGAACTTCTCGTCCTGGGCGGTGCGGTCGGCGATCCGGCCACCGATCTCCTCCTGGCGCGCGACCAGCCTGGACCTCTCGGCGCGGTGCGACTTCAGCTTCGCCTTCAGCTTGGCGAGCGAAGCCTCCGCGTCGGCCAGCGCGTTCGCCAGCCGAGTCACGCCCTTCTGCTCCTTCGCACTCGTCAGCGCGGCGGCGCTCTCCTGCTCCTTCGTCACTAGCTTGGCGATCTCGGTCTTCAGCGTGTCGAGCTGGTCGAGCCGGTAGAGCGTCCGGATGGCGCGCGTCGTGCGATTCTTGCCCTCCGACCTGATGTCCTTCGCGAACTCGCCGTCGAATACGAACAGCTTGGTGAACTCGGGCGTGAGCAGTCGGCGCAGGAGCGGCGGCAGCTGCCACCCTTCCTCGCTGCCTCCGCCCTGCAGCTGCGCGCGCGTCGTCGTGTAGCTCGCGCGGCGCCCGACGAAGTCGAGGTGCAGCTCCACGCGGTAGGGCTTGTCGTCGATGACGAGGCGTAGCTCGAACAGGCCTTGCTCCGCATCATCGTCGGCGCGCAGCGCGGCGACTTCGTCGGGCTTGAAGTCCGCGCCGGTCAGCGCGGCCCGCATCAGCGTCATGGTCGTCGTCTTGCCCGTGCCGTTCGGCATCTGGACGAGCGTCCACCGCGGTCCCTCGTCGAGGGCAACCGACACGTTCCGGATGCCGCCGCGGATGTTCTCATAGCGCCAACCGACGACCCTAAGCTCCATCGGAGCCCCCCCCGTCCAGGCTCACCGCGAGCTCGATCACGGACTTGACGTCGGTCGGGTCATAGTTGTCGGCTAGGCAGTTCTCCACGAGCGCCCGCACGCGTCCGAGCAGCGCGGCATCGTCGCCGTTCGCAGCCGACAGCACCTCGTCGAGCGCGGCCACGATGCCGGGGTCGAGGCCGTCTGTCCTGCCGTCGCCGTTCGCCATCACTCCTCCCTCCGCACGGCGCTCAGCGCCCTGAACCAGTCCCGCCGCCCAATGTCGGCCGACGCCTCGCCACCCACGTCGTCGTGCGCGACGTCGTCGGTCCTGATGAAATCGACCACCAGCGCGCGCTTGCCGGGATCGGCCGGGTCGACGCGAAGGCACCGCCCCAGCCGCTGCACCGTCTCCAGCTGCGCCTTGGCAGACGCGAAGAGCACGATTGTGCCGACAGACCGGATGTCGATGCCCTCGGAGATGCGGTGGCAGGTGATCAGGCAGTCAAGCTCGCCGCGCGCGAACCGTCCCAGGTTCGCCCGGTCGTCGTCCGCGTAGTAGGTGTGAAAGTCGATGCCAGTCGACATGAGGATGTCCTGCACCAGCAGGCCGTACTCGGCGGTCTCGACGAAGATCAGGCTGCGGTGGAGGATCTCCGGCCTCTCCGCGACTAGGTCGGCGAACGGCGGCAGCTTCTCTTTCGACAGCTTCCTGATCCGCGCGATCTCCTGGTAGAGGCTCTCGATCGGCGGCGCGTCCGCCATCCGGGCGCGGGCATGATATCGCTTGATCGCCTGACGGACGGCCGCCTTGTCGTCGGGCGAGAACTCGTATTCTAGCTCGAGATAGTCGAACTCGCACAGGATCCCGCGCCGTATTGCCTTCTCCAAGCCGAACTCGAAGATCACCGGCCCGATCTCGCGCTCGACGAAGTCGTTGCCCTCCTGATCATATTCGCGCTCGGGCGTGGCGCTGAGGCCAAGCCTCCATCCAAATGGCTCAATCCGCCCCGGCAGGTTCTCGACCATGGACGGCGCGCCCATGCCATGGACCTCGTCGCACACGATGAGGCCATCGCGCACCAGTCTGGGCGCAAGCCGTGGAAGGACGGACGCGAGGTTGAGCCGCGACGTCAGCAGCACCGCATCCTCGGGATCGTTGAGATACGCCTGCGCCTCGTGGTGGCGCTCGTAGGCTCGGTAGACCGGGCGCGATCCGCCCCCAAGGGTCCCATACCACTGGTCGAGCAGGTCGGTGCCGGCGGCGGCGATGACCGACGTCCGGACAGCGTCGCGCTCGAACAGCTCGTCCATGATGCTGATCGCGGTCCGCGTCTTGCCCGTGCCCGTCGCCATCTCCAGCACGCCGCGCCGCTCTTCGAGGAACCGCGCGAGTGCCTGCTTCTGGTGACGCCACCGCGGGTCCTCGCGCGGACGCTCGGGTGGGCTATACGGTCGCGGCGCACGGTCGCGGAACTGGATCAGGTTGCGCCTGATCGCCTCCGGCATAGCGAACGTCCGCACGTTCGGATCGGCATTCTCCCAAAGGAGCTCGAATCGGCGGCGCTCGGCCGCCACGCGCTGTCCTTCGCGCTCGTCGATCCATGAGTAGAAGACGCTGACGGACTCGTAGTTGCGGAAGGCCTTCGCGCTGTCGTTGGGCGAGCCGTGGAACGCGATGCCGTCGCCCGCACGGTCCGTGAAGATGCCGAACTTGTCGTGGAAGTCGCCGTCCAGACCGTTTGCGGGCGAGGCGACCTTGAACTCGAGCAGCCCGTCCGCGACCATCCAGGAGATCGCGGAAAGCGTGTCGGTCTCCAGCGCTGCCTCCAGCTCGTCGAGGCTGCGCTGGAGGGTGGCCCGGAGCGTTTCGTCCCGGAGCGCGTCGCTGCCCTCGGCCAAAGCCGCCACGTCGCCCGGTTCCAGCATCGGGCTGGCGATGATCCTCGCCACCCCGCCATTCTCGGCGAGTCCATGAAGCCCGGATGCCGCCAGGCGCATCCACGCCGAGGTGAAAAAGCCGACGCCGCGGTCGTACGACACCGAGCGCGCGAGCGCCGGCACGTAGAGCCGTGCCATGAGTTGATCCGTCGACGTGTCCAGCTTCGGATCGGTCGGCAGCGAGCGCAGCCCGGCTGCATCCTTCCCTGATCCTGAATCAACCCCTGCCATCCATCCCCCGGCCCCGTCACGCGCCGGGATGAGGAAAACTGCAACGCCGGAGAGCGGTTGGCAACCGCAGACATCCACTCTCGCGAACTCTTGCTGTCATGCGGGGCTAGCCGCTTGCCCTTTTATCGCCGAGAGCGGCCGATGATGGCATGAACGAACGGCGGAAACTTGGAGGCTGTTGTGGCGCTCCGAATGTCTGGAAGTGAGTCTTCCTGTGCGTAGATCAAGAGTAAGCGGCTAGTCGAAGAGTAGCGGCTACGCCGACCCAAGCCCCAGGCAGCTTGTCGGGCTGGTCCGCTTCTTCTTACTGCGTAGTGCCGAGGATGACGTCGACTGTCTCCTCCGGCATGTCCCACATCGGAAAGTGGCCGCTAGACTCGAACCAGTGCAATTCTGCGGACGGGAACGCAGCTTTCGCGCGCGCCGCCTGTCTCGGCAGGCAGAGCCTGTCATGTCTGCCCCATCCGATCACGATCCGGCCGGTGCTACCGGCAGCCGGCCCGCTCTGCTCAGGTCCTGTAGCAAGGTCATGAACCAGCGCGTCGAATGTCAGTGTCGTACTGAGACTTAGCAGCTCGATCGTTACGATCTGCGGATCAAGCGCCCACGGGTGCGCAGACAATTGGGCCAGAAGTGCAGTGCGCGATGCCGCGTTACGGCTCAGCATCGGCAGGGCCGGGCGGATCGCCCGCAGCAAGCGGCCCGAGACGCCGATGGTGGTCTTAAAGAAGGTGCGCTCCCACCCACGCCAGAACCCACCCGGATCAAGCGCAACGACGTTGCCGACGACGCCGCGTCGAGCAAGTTCGAGCACCATCCGCGCGCCCATCGAACTGCCGACGACATCGATCCCGGCCAGCGCGTTGTCCATGATGTAGCGCTCGACGCTGCCGACCAGACCGTCAAAAGTCCCACTATCGTGTTGCGCCGGCGTCGCGCCATGTCCCGGCAGGTCGATCGCGATCACCGTTCGGCTGACGCTGAGCGAATCCAGAATGGGACTCCATGATTGCGAGCTTCCGCCGAGACCATGGATGAGCAGCAACTTGCGGCCGGTGCCGCGCTTGATCTGGTGCATCTCGTGCCACTTTGTTTTACCAGGAACGGCGATGATTACGGCTCGTGCGTGGCGCCACCTCCCCGCCCGGCGTTACGGACGGTATCTGCACGGCGTGGAGATGGCGGGTGTGCGGTGTCGCCCGGTCGCCGATCCGCAGCATGGACTTCATGTCGAACGCCGTCGCGTTCGCTGCTTGCGCAGCTTTCCAGCTGCCGAAACCCTCACGAAGCCTTGCCCGCGAGAAGCTCGAACTCGACGGCATCATGCGCGCAGAAGATGCGTACGTCGGTCCGATCGAGCGAGAGCCGACGCAACCGTGCCTGATTGCTCAGGCGCGCCGTGCGGTCGACTTCCATCAGCCGCTGGTATCCGCGCAGACCGGGCGGGCAGCGATACGTCTCCGACCCGATCTCGCCACGGTAGAAATAGGCGTCGGCGGCATGAAGCAGCCAATTGCCGTCGTCCTCACGGACCGCGACCCCGCTATGCCCCCAGGTGTGGCCGGCAAGCGGCACGAGCAGGATCTCGGGCGGCAGTCCATCGAGGTCGCGTACCGCGTCGAACCTCATCCACGGCTCGCCGCCGCCGAATGGGTAGAGGCGCCAGTCCGATACGTCGTTCCATTGAGCAGGGCGATAGCGCCGCGTGCCGACGAACGTGCCGCCGCGTCGGCCATCGGCAACCTCCTTCTCCCGCGCGGTGAGATGAACGGTTGCGTTCGGAAAATCCTCGATCCCGCCGGCATGGTCGAAGTCGAGGTGGGTCACGACGATATGGCGCACGTCCGCGGGCGAGAAGCCGAGCGCACGCACCTGCGCGATGGCAGTTTCCTCGGGACGGAGCTGGATATTGTTGAGCTTGAGGAAGAACTCCGACAGCCGGCGGTGGGGGTGATCGATGTCGCGGGTGCCGAAGCCGGTATCGACCAGGATTAGACCGGCATCGCTCTCGATCAGCAGGCAATGGCAGACGAGGTGACCGAGCGGACCGTTGCTTGTGCCATCGAACAGCCTGCCGCCCGCCGGGCAGCAGGTCCCGCAGTTAAGATGATGAACGCGCATCAGCCGGCTCCCCGATGATGATGTCCGAGGCAGACGCTGCGCGATGATCCGCTGGCCCGCTCCGCGGGGAGAGGCGCCGCGCCGTTTGGGCGTCGATGGTAGGCTGAGTGCGGCGCGAGCGCAGCCAGACAGCCAGAGAGCTGGCGATGAGTATCGCCATGCCCCCGGCCGGCAAGACCCACCCTCCTACCTTAACCGATAGAGGAGCACCGTCATGTTGCCGACGCTTGCTTGACTGGTCCGACACGACGTTCTCCTGATCCGAGATGCGCGGCTCAGCCGTGCGGGCGCATCACCACCTTGATGACGCCGTCTTCCTTGTCGCGGAATTTGGCGTACATTTCGGGGGCGTCCTCAAGGCTGGCCGGATGGGTGATCACGAAGCTGGGATCGATCTCGCCGGCCACGATCTTCTCCAGCAGCGGCTTGGTATAGCGCTGCACGTGGGTCTGTCCGAGCTTGATGGTCAGCCCCTTGTTCATGGCCGCGCCGATCGGCAGCTTGTCGCCCATGCCGACATAGACGCCGGGCACGGAGACCGTGCCACCCTTGCGGCAGCTCATGATCGCCTGCCGCAGCACATGGACGCGATCGGTGGCGAGCATCATGCTTGCCTTCACCTTGTCCATGACGGCGTCGGCCGCGCCGTGCCCGGCCGCCTCGCAGCCCACCGCATCGATGCAGCTGTCAGGGCCGCGTCCCTTGGTGCGCGCCTGCAATTCGTCGAAGACGTCGGTCTTGCTGAAGTCAATCGTCTCGGCGCCGCCGGCTTCGGCCATGGCGAGGCGCTCGGGCACCTCGTCGATCGCGATCACGCGGCCTGCACCCATCATCAGCGCGGAGCGGATGGCGAACTGGCCGACTGGGCCGCAGCCCCAGATGGCGACGATGTCGCCATGCTCGATCTGCGCGTTCTCGGCGGCCATGTAGCCGGTCGGGAAGATATCGGACAGGAACAGCGCCTGATCGTCCGTGACATTGTCCGGGATCTTGATTGGGCCGATATCGGCCATCGGCACGCGGAGGTACTCGGCCTGGCCGCCGCAATAGCCGCCCAGCATGTGGCTGAAGCCGAACAGGCCGGCGGGCGAGTGCCCCATCGCCTTGGCGGCCATCTCGGCATTGGGATTCGTCCGGTCGCAGGCCGCGAACAGACCCTTCCGGCAGAACCAGCAGTCGCCGCAGCTGATCGTGAACGGCACCACCACGCGGTCCCCGATCTTCAGATTGGTGACCTCGGACCCGAGTGCCACCACCTCGCCCATATTCTCGTGGCCAAGGATATCGCCCGCCTCCATCGTCGGCTGGTAGCCGTCGAGCAGGTGGAGATCCGACCCGCAGATCGCGCAAGCGGTGACCTTGATGATCGCATCGCGCGGGTGTTTGATCTCGGGGTCCGCGACGGTGTCGACGCGGACGTCGCCCTTACCGTGCCAGCATAGTGCGCGCATATGTCTTCTCCGTCTAAGCAGGGGCTCCGCCAGGATCGGAAAAGCGACTGAACCAACGCAACGTCTTTAAAGACAGAACGGGCTCGAGCATTAGCCTATGTGAACGAACTCCCGGCTTCGAAAATGCGACTTCCGAGGCCGGAGCAGAAAATCTTGGTTTACTGCTTCGTTCAGGTCGGCAATTTCCGCCGCGCCGTTAGGCGCTGAGCTTGCCATGCAACGGCCTTGCGCAGAACTCGCGACAGCTGTTCCACCGAATACGGCTTGTGCAGCAGCTCGAACCCGTGCTGCCCGTTCTGAGCGAGCACGTGACTGTAACCACTGGTGAGGATCACCGGGATGTCGTGGTAGAGGCGGCGTACCTCCGCGCCGAGTTCGATCCCGCCCATGCCCGGCATCACCACATCGGAAAAGATGACGTGGAACCGTGAGCAGTCGTCGCTTAGCAGACGCAGGGCGGCGTGGCCGTCGGTCGTCAGGATCGTGTCGTAACCGAGCTCCTTGAGCGCCGCGGTCGCAAAGGCGCCGACCTGCTCGTTGTCTTCCACCACCAGCACGCATACGCCCTCACCATCGACGCGCTCGTCGGCAGGCTCATCGCTTGCTGCGGCACCATCGGGATAGGCCCGGGGCAGGTAGAGTGTGAAGGTCGTGCCTTCGCCGGGCCTGCTGTCGACCCGGATGTCGCCGCCCGACTGCTTGGCGAAGCCGATCACCTGGCTGAGACCCAACCCCGTTCCTTCGCCCACGCCCTTCGTGGTGAAAAAGGGCTCGAAGATGCGATCAATCGCATAGGCCGGAATGCCGCTGCCGGTGTCGGTGATGGTGACGGCCACGAAGTCACCGGCAACGGCGGCATGACCCCGAATGGCGGGAATGCCGGATACGGGCCCGGTGGCGATGGTCAGCCGGCCTTCGCCGCCCATCGCGTCGCGGGCGTTGATGCCCATGTTGACGATGGCGGTATCGAACTGGCTCCGGTCCGCCGAGATGAAGAACGGCGCGTCGGGCACCGAAATGTCCAGCTCGATGCGCGACCCGGTCATGGTCCGGATCATCGAGGCGACCTCGTCCAGCGACACGCCGGCGTCGAACAGCTCGGCCTTGAGCGCCTGCCGCCTCGCGAACGCCAGCAGCTGTCCGGTGAGCTTGGCGGCACGATCCGCGGTGTCGCCGATCGCATCGATGTAGCGGGCGCGCTTGTCCGGCGACAGATTGTCCCGGCGCAGCAGGTCGACCGAACCGCGGATCACAGTGAGCAGGTTGTTGAAATCGTGCGCGACGCCGCCGGTTAGCTGGCCGATCGCCTCCAGCTTCTGGCTCTGGCGTAGCTGCTCCCGCGCTGTGGCGAGCAGGCCCTCGCTCCGGATCCGCTCGGAGATGTCGGTCACGAATTGGTAGGCGCCGATCCGCTCGCCGACTTCGTTCCTCAGCGCGCGAAACTTGATCTCGAACGCTACGCGACTGTGGTCGGGATTGCCGTACTCCTGGACGAAGGTGACCTCCTCGCCCGAGAGGCCTCGCCCCCATCCGAGCCGGACCTCCTCGCGGTGTTCGGGCTGATCGTTGAGGAGGTCGAGCATGTTGTCGCCAGCTTTCGGCCTGATCCCATAGGCCGCCTCGAACGCGTCCGCATTGGCCGGGTTGATCGCCAGGATGACATAATCGAGATCAGCGACCATGATGCAGGTGTCAGTCGCTTCGAACACGGTCGTGAGCAGATCGCGCTCCGATTTGGCGCGACGTTCGGCCTGAACGTTGGCCGTCATGTCGTTGACGACGCCGATCATGCCGGCGACCTCGCCGTCCTCGTCCCGGACGGGGCTATACGAGAAGCTGAACCAAGTGTCCTCGGGATAGCCGTTGCGGGTCATCACAAGGAGTCGTTCCTCCTCCCAGATCGTCTCCCCAGCGAGCGTGCGGTCAACGAGCGGCGCAAGGTCCGGCCACAGCTCCGCCCAGACCTCCGGGAACGAATGGCCGAGCGCAGTTGGATGCCGCGACCCGAGGAAGGGAGCATAAGCGTCGTTGTAGAAGAAGGTCAGCTCCGGTCCCCAGGCCACGAACATGCCGTGGCCGTTGTCGAGCATCAGGCCCAGCGTGGTGCGCAGCGGCTGCGGCCAGCCTTCTGGATGTCCGATCGGCGTCGCGGCCCAGTCGCGCTGCCGCATAAGAGCGGAGACCTCGCCGTTGGCTCCCAGAAATCGCATGTTGCCCATGATCGTCGTCATCCTGCCGCGCAGCCGGACGTGGACCGAGCAGGGGAGACCCTACCGTTGTTCGCTAGGATAATCGCGCAAAAACAAGCTGTCGGCAGCTGAACGGTAGGCGTTGATCGCGTCGTTGTCGCAGGTGAATGAAAGGCAGGTTCTGGGAAGCGTCAGCGGCGTCCCGAACGGCCGGAAGTGGGTCGAACCCAAGCGGCTCCCTTAAGCGGCATCGGCCCGCCCGATTTCTATCGATGCCTCAGAGAGTAACGATAGGTAAGCTGATACTGGCGCGCTCGACTGCGGTAACAGCGCATCAGAGGCTTTAGATTAAATTGAGCGGGACGTGATCGCGGTGACAAACTTTGTGCGGGTGCAGCGCGCCTGATGGGACCGTTCGAGATCACAAAGGAATGCGTCGCCGGCTTGTCCGACGAACGTCTTCGCGAATTTTTGCGAAGGCTGCTCGAGGCAGAGGCTAAAGCCGTCGGCATCTCTCCAGCAGGCATCGCCGTCGGCGGCAACCAGACGGCGGGCGATGGTGGCGTCGACGGATCCGTTGCCTGGACAGCAAAGCCGGAACCCGGTGGGTGGCTGCCGCGCCGGACGATCTATTTCCAGTCCAAGGCCGAGACTATGGCCGCGGGCAAGATCGCCAAGGAGATGCGTCCCGGGGACAAGCCGCGCGAGATCTTTGCCGAGCTGGCGCGCAAGCGCGGTGCTTACGTCATCTTCTCCACCGACGATCCGTCCGCGTCCGCATACGCTTCTCGGATCGCGGCTATGCGCGCCGCGGTGTCCGACGTTCCCGCCGGCGACCGGATCGCGCTCGACTTCTATGGTGCCGACAAGATCGCGCGCTGGGCCAACCAGCACGTGGGCATCGCGACCTGGCTGCTCGGTGTTCTCGGGCGTCCGCGGGGCGGCTGGCAACCACATGGGAATTGGTCGGCGGCGACCGCACCCGATGCGGCGTTCCTGCTAGATGACACCAGTCGCGCAAATGTCGGAGGCACCTTCGTTCCGCTGGGGGAAGCCGTCGCGCGGATGCGGGCGGAGCTGACGAGACCCGGCGGAGCGGTGCGCCTGATCGGCTTGTCGGGGATGGGAAAGACCAGGCTCGCCGAGGCCTTGTTCGACGAGCGCCTTGACGCCGGGCCCGCCCTTCCGCCGACGCGCGCGATCTACGCCGATGCCGGTCTCGGGCCCGCGATAAGCCCGGCGCTGCTCGCCGAGCAGATTACGGCCAGCCGCACCGAGGCGGTGATCGTCGTCGACAACTGCGCCCAGCGCCTGCACGGGCAGTTGGCGCAGATCGTGAAGCAGGATCACAGCCGCGCGAGCGTGTTGACCATAGACTACGACGTCGATGGAGAGGGCACAGCGGGACTGCTGGTGCTGCTCGGCGAGAACAGCGAGCCCGTCCTGCGCGATCTGCTGTCACAGCGCTTTCCCGATCTGAGCGAGGCGGAGCGCCGGCACCTCGCCGAGTTCTCCGGCGGCAATGCGCGCATCGCGCTGAAGATCGCCGAGGCGAGTGGTCCGCAGGTCGATCTGTCGAAGCTGAAGGACAACGAGCTGCTCGACCGACTCTTCCAGGCCGGTCGCAAGGACATGGACGGCTCCGCCAGGCACTGCGCGGCCGCCGCATCCCTGGTCTTCGCCTTCTACGCGAAGGCGCACGAGGGCCGCGAAGCCGAGTATCCCGTGCTCGCCGAGGTGGCGGGGGTCACACCCGAGTCCTTCTACCGCAACGTGTCGATCTTCCTCGACTGGGGCGTCGCCCAAATGCGGGGCCCGCAGCGCGCTGTGATGCCCCAGCCTCTCGCCAACATGCTGGCGGCGCCGTTCATACGGCAGAGCGATCCCTCGATGCTCGTGGCTCGCTTCGTCGCCGGTCCTGAGCGGCTCTTCGGCTCCTTCGCTCGTCGCATCGGTCAGCTGCATGACGAACCCGCCGCAGTCGAGATCGCGCGGCTCCTCTTCGATGCAGGCGGTCCTCTCGGACGACCCGCGTCGCTCGGCGATCTTATGAGCAAGGCGTTCGTCCGGGCCGCTCCCGCCGACCCGGGATCGGCGCTGGCGGCGATCGAGCGCGAGCTGACCGGCCCGGACCGCGCGAAGCTGCTGATTCCCGACGAGCGGCGTCGGGACTACGCACAGCTGCTCGTGCTGATCGCACACGACGCACGCTTCTTCGCGCGCGCCGTCGCCGTTCTCGTCGAGTTCGCGCGTGCTGACGGCGACGTCCGAGAGGAACTGCGCGCGCGCGGCCATCTTCTGGAGCGCTTCTGGCCGATCCTCTCGTTCACGCTGGCGACGCAGGCGCAGCGGCTGCCGACGCTGGACGCCATGCTCGCTAATCCCGATGAGGACGTCGTCCTGCTCGGGGTCGAGGCGCTGGACCACATGCTCGACTCCGGCCACTTCAACTCGTCACTGAACCTGGAGTTCGGCGCACGGGCGCTGCTGACGGAATGGCGGCCCTACAACGGCGACGGCTACGAACCGTGGTTCAAGGCCGCCTACGACCGCCTCGTCAGGGTGGCGCGAGGAGCGGGTCAGCCGGCGGAGCGGGCGCGCGAGATCGTGTCCCAGCACTTTCGCGAGCAGGTCTCTGTCGGCTTCTCCGGCCTAGCGATGGATGCCATGCGGCAGGTGCGCGGGAACGGGTTCTGGGAGGCAGGCTGGCGCGACGTCAACGACGCCCTGCACTTCGCGCAGCGCGGCGACGGGGACACGGGACGGGCGTTACTGATTGCGCTCGAGCGTGACCTCCGACCCCGCTCGGTCAACGATCTCTTCGAGGCCTTCGTCATGGGCGAGCCTTGGCGGCACTGGCACCCCAGCGGACGCGAGAAATCCTCGATCCGCAATGTCGGACTGCTCGCGCGCGCTACGGGTCGCTGTCTCATTCGGCAGGGTTCGGACGTCAGCCCCTACCTCGAACGCGCGACCCGGCGGAGCGGCGCCAACAGCTCGGCGTCGTTCGGCGCTGGGCTCGCCCGGACGACCGGCGATCTGGAGGGCCTTTGGCAACAGGCCTATCGCGCCTTCGAGGCGCTTCCGGTGCGGGAGCGCACTCCGGCGGTCCTCGACGGCATTCTCCGCGGCGCCAAGGCCCGCGATCCCGAATGGGTCACCGGCAAGCTGGACGCCGTCGTGAAGGATCCGTTGCTCGGCGAGCATCTGGTCGAGCTGCAGACCGCCGTGCCGCTCGACGAAGCCGCGGTAGAGCGCTTCCGCCGCGCCCTGGCCGACGGCACGACCGCGCCGGACCGTTTCGCCCTGCTGATGATGGGGAGCGTGACCAAGCCCATCGAGGGAGCGACGCTGGCAAGGTTCCTGCGTGAACTGTTCGCCCTCGACGAGGGCGTGCTACCGGCCCTCCAGGTGCTGCACATGCGCATCTTCGGCGATCGCAGTGACGGACGCGAGGTTGATCCAGCCCTCATCGAACTCGGGCGGGACATGCTCGCCGACCCTCGCATCTACACCTCCGAGACGGCGCGACAGGACCACGGCATCGACGTCATCGCCAAGGTGGCGTTGCGCGGCGACGGCGGGGAAGAGGCCGCCAAGCGCATCTGCCGGGCGATGCGCGCCGCCGAGCAGCGCCACCCCCATGCCTACCCGGACTTCGGCAAGATCTGTTCCACCATCATGCGCCATCATCCGCGCGTCGTCCTCGACGAGATCCTCGCCAAGTCCGACAACGACCACCTGATCGGCCGGTTCTTCGGCGACTGGCGTCGCAACGACGAGGACTTCGAGCCGGGCGAGATAACGCTCGACGAGAAGGTCCTGTTCGACTGGGTCCGCGAGGCACCAGCCGAACGCGCCGTGAAGCTGGCCTTTTTCATCCCCTATTCGACCAAGCATGCCGACGGCACCAGCCTCGACTGGTCTCCCATCGCACTGGAGCTACTCGCCTTGAGCCCGGACCCGGTGGCCGTCCTGCTCACCTACGAGGGCCGCTTCTTCTCCGGCGGCGGCAGCGGACCCTTCTCGTTGCGCTTCGTGCGTAGGCGGCCGCTGGTGGCGGCGATGGCGAAGCACGACAATGCCGCGGTCAGGGAATGGGCAGCCGCTGCTGGGGAGCGCATCGAGGCCAACATCGCGCGCTGGGACGAGCGCGAGGCGGCGGACAACAGCCTCTTCGAATGAGCGGCAATCCGCCCGTGAAGCACCACTACACGCCGCAGTTCCTGCTGAGCGGGTGGACGGGCGAAGATGGCAAGCTGTGGCGCTTCACCAGTCCGCATCCCGGCAAGATCGCCAGGAAGCGCGTGGCGACCGCGGAGATCGGCTACGAGAAGCACCTCTACGCGATCCCGGGCGCATCGCCCGAAACGATGCAGGTGATCGAGCAGAAGTTCATGTCGGCGCTCGACGAGCAGGCGGCCGGTGCGCACAAGCTAATCCTCGCCGGCAAGATCGCCATGCCGCAGAAGCAGCGGAGCGCCTGGAGCCGGTTCATCATGTCGCAGTGGTTCCGGACTCCCGAGGGTGTTGGCTACTTCAAGCAGGCGATGGCGACGCTGCTGTCGAAGGACGATCCGGACATCGCGGCCAAGTATGAGGCGCTCAAGAAGGACGGCTTCCCCGGCATGTTCAGCGAGGCCGTCGCGGAGCTCAACCCCCACTTCGCCGAGCAGGCCGCGCTCGAGCTGATGATGAAGATGATGGACGACCCGAAGAACGGGCACCGTCTGAACAACATGCACTGGTTCGTGCGCGACATCGACGGTGGACACGACCTGCTGGTCTCGGACGTGCTGCTCCAGATGGGACCCGGAATCTTCACGAAGGCCGGCTACTTGACGATGCCGATCGCGCCGCGCCGGATGTTCTGCGCGGTTCAGCAGCCCACGCTGGCGACGACCATGATGGCGATGCCCCGCAACGAATTCGTCCACCGTGCCAACCGGGCGGTGGTCCGGCGGGCGACCGAGTACGTCGGCGCGACCGATCTATCGCAACGGGCCTTCGTCGAGGCCAATTTCGGAACCGAGGAGCACGTCACGTTGATCGCCGGTTTGGCCCACAAGTATGCAGAAGACGCCGGGCCGGTACGAGCCTCGGACTGAGGGTAATGGAGTCAGGTTCTATCCGTCGAGACAATGTCGCCGTCAGGATGCGCTCCGTCGTCGCCTTTTTGAAGATGAACCAGTGTCCGAAGCTGGGAAGGCGATGGTGGCTGCCGAACGGCCAGAACTGGGTCAAACCGAGCGTCCGAATTGGTTCCTATCCGGAGGAGGCGCCGAAGGCCCAGCAGGCGCAAGGCTGACGGTCGCAGCCGACGATCGACCTCGGGACCAGGGATCAGGCCGCCCGGGTGGCGAAATCCACCGGCTCCAGACGATGCAGTCGGAATGCGGTTTCACCGATCGCACGTCGAGCGACCTCGACGATGTGCTCGTGGTGCGTGAATAATACCACCTGATTGAAGGTGGACGCAGCCGCCAGCACCTCGAGCATCGCTGCCGACCGTGCATCGTCGGCGGTGATCAGAAGGTCGTCGCAGATCAGCGGGAGCGCGACGCCGGCACGGTCGCGGATCGAGGCCAGACGAAGCGCCAGGTAGAGCTGATCCCTAGTGCCTTCGGAAAGGCCCTCCACGCCTACCGGGTCTCCCGTCGACCGCAGCGCTCGGATGGTCGGCTCGTCGTTGTCGGAATAGCGGAGCGCCAGGCCGGTGAACGCGTCTCGCGTGACGTTCGAGAAGATCTCGGACGCGCGCTGCATTAGGGGGGCCTGCCGGGACGCACGGTTGCGCTCGACCACCCACCGGAGAAGCGCGGCCGTCGCGACGGTTCCGACGTGCTCCTCGGCGGCGTCCGCCAGAAGGGCGGAGGCGTCCACGAAGCGTTGCTGGGCCTCGGCCGCAGCCGCCGCGGTCGAGGCGGCCCTGGTCGCGGCCTCGGCCTCGGCGAGCTCACGCCCCACCGCCTCCCGCTCGGATTCGAGAGCACTCCGGCGTTCGGCGATACCCTCGAGTTCAGCCGCGACCTCGTCGGGCCCTATGGCTGCGGTCTCCTCCCGAAGCGCGTCGAGCGCGATCCCGTCCCCGAGCGACGCCAGCTCGGTCGCCAACGTATCCCCCGTCCCCCGAAGCGCGACGACCCGGGACGAGGAGGCGATGGCGGTCTCGAGCAGCTCGATCGCTCCGACCCCGGCCGCCCGCATCAGCTCCGAGATCTCCTCGTCGGCCGCCGCCACGCCTCCCCCGACCTGACGAAGAGCTTCCGCCGCCTCCTCCGCGAGCTTCTCCTGCCGTCCGAGCTCCGCATCGGCCGCGACGGCGATTCGAAGTTCCGCCGCCAGGGCGCGGACCATCTGCGGGGACTCGCCCGCCGGCCGCTGAAGATCGCCGAGGAGGGACGACACCTCCCGTTCGAACGCCGCGATGTCGCGCTCCATGCCGGACACCTGTCTGGCGAGACCGGCCCTTGCGCCACTCTGTCCGCCGATCGTCTCCATCGCCGCGACGGCGTCGATCAGCGTCACGTCCCCGCCGCCGGCCGGCAGCGCGGCCTCGGAGAGCAGGGCGCCCGACACCTCGGCGGCGGCGCGCCTTCCCGCCGCCAGCCGAGCTTCGTCCCGTTCGAGGTCCTCGGACGCAGTAGCCAGAGCCTGGCGCTGCATCGTGCCGCGTTCGGCATCCCTGGCCTCCGCCTCCAGCTTCTCCAACGTGCGCCGGGCGACGGGAAGAAGCCCGGCGAGCGTCGGCTCGGCCGTCTGCACGCCGACAACCCGTAACGCGTCGACGAGCGCCTCAGCAAACGCCGTACCCTCCTCACGCTGGCGGGCGAGGGCGTGCTCGGCCGCTTCGGCGTCGGCGAGAATGGTCATGGTCCGCTCGCGCTCGGCGCGCCATGCGGCCATGCCCGTCGGTGGAAGGGCGCCGTCGAAGCCCAGAGGGCGGAGCGTCTCGGCCCATCGCGTCTGCGCCGCGGTCAACGCTCCGGTCGCGGCCGTAAGTCGGTCCGCCGCTTCCTGGCGAAGGTTGCGGGCCTTCGCGAGATCCGCGGATGCGATCGCATGCTGCGCGACGCGGGCCGAGTCCGCGTCGCGACGGTCCGCCAGAGCGTCGGCGGAACCGATCGCCGCTGCGAGATCGTCTGCGACGCCGCCATCGTCGAGCCGTCGTTCGCCGGCCAGACGATGGCGCACCTCGTTCATGAAGCCATCGCGAGTCGACCTCGAGGCCGCCACCGCTTCGGGCGTCGGAAGGTCGCCAGCACCCACCAGGCGGTCCACATCAGCCGATGATTCTATCGCCCGCTTCTCCGCCGTGACGATCTCAGCTTCGGCCGCCGCGATACCGCGCCGCGCCGCATCGATCTCCTCGGCGTGCTCGGTGACGACGGCCTCGGGAGGAAGCGCGAGGGTGGGGAGATCGGACGGCTCGCCGCGCCAGGGCGCGAGCGCCGCCCGTGCCGGTCCGAGGCGACCGGCGGCCTGCTTGAGGCGGTCCTCGGCATCGCGCAGCCGCGCGGAATGATCGCCGGGCACCGCCGCGACGGCCGCCCTTAGCGGTGCTGTATCCACACCGCCGGCCGCCGCGTCCGTGGTCGGAAGACGGCTCAATCTGACGGTCAGCTCCGAACGGGCGATCTCGAGCCGGCCCTCCTCCGCATCGAGAAGGCGGACGTTGTCCAGGTGTCGCCGCGCCCTCTCCACCCAGCCGGCGCCCGGAAGCGGCGCGTCGACCGGAAGCCCGGCTTCGGCACGCGCGGCGCCGATCGAGGCATCTACCCGGTCCAGGTCCGCGCGACGCAGCTCGAGGTCGCGGATCGCGTTCTCCACGACCGGACGGCGTTCCTCAAGTTCGGCCACGCGATCGCCGTGCGACAACAGAAGCGTGTCAACCGTGACGGCGGATGTCGCCTCCCTGGCTCTGTCTCGCGCGCTCCGGTGCTGTACGCTGAGCGCTTCGGCGGTCTTGCGGTTGGAAACGGCGGTCGCCAGACGGGACGCCGTGTCCTCCGGGAGGATGGCGACCTCTCCTAGGGACGCCAGTTCGTCCTCCACGGCGGCCAGCCGGGCGAGAGAGGGCCGCACCCTGGTCAGGCGTTCCAGCATCGCGGAACGGGCCGCAAGCCCACGAGCCTCGTCCAGGAGCTGGGCCCGTCGGCCCGTCGCGGCCGCCAGCTTCTCCTGGACCGCCTTCCAGTCGGACTCGGTCAGCGCCGCATTGCGGACTTCGGACCTCGCCTCCTCGCGCTCGCGCATGAGACGGTTGACCAGCGGGTTCTGCGCGCTCGGCTTGAACAGCCTGGCGGCCTCGCCGTCTAGGCGCTTCAGCTCCGTTCCGATCCCGCTGAGGCCGGTCCCCGCCTCGAGCACCACGCGCGCCGCGTCGTCGCGGCCATCCAGGATCGCCTGCCCACCTTCGCGGAGCTTCCGGTGGTCGAGGCCGAACATGCGCTCGAACGACGTGCGATCCATTCCGCCCAGCATCGTGGAGACGGTGTCGTCGGGCGCCGCGCTCCCGTCCGGACGCAGCAACGTGTTCTTGTTGCCCTTGCGCCGCGTGAGCTCGATCGTCCGGCCCTCGTGCTCGATCACCGCCCGGATGCCGAGCGCCCCATAGTCGTACCGCCAGTTCTGCGTGCTCTGGGAATGGAGACCGAACAGGAAGTCTCCGACCGCCTGGAGCATCGTCGACTTGCCTGCCTCGTTGCGGCCGACGACGAGATGGAGATCGACTGTCCCGTCGCCGAAGTCGACCACCCGGTCCGCGAAGGCCCCGTAGCGCACGAGCTCCAGCGTCCTGAAGCGCATCAGTCGGCCTCGCCTTCGAAGCGCGCAGCGACCCTGCTCCGCGCATCGCCGATCAGCGCCCTGACGTCGCGGGCCCTGGCGGCCGCGAGGAGCGGCGACGTGTCGGCATCGCCGATGTCGGAAGGCAGCTTGCCGAGCAGCGGCGCGATCGCGGCGTCGATCGCCTTCGCGCAGTCGGGGTCGTCAAGCGCCTCCGCCAGCAGATCAGAGATCTCGGGGGGCAGCCTGACCGGCGCATCGACGAGCGGCGCCTCGATCCGGATCTTCTCCAGCCACAGCGAGTCCGAGACGGCGGACGCCTGGGCCCGCACCTCCGCGGAGAACCAGTCGGGATTCGAGAGGAGCGCGTTGCGCAGAGGCCCGGCGGCCGTCACGTTCAGTCGCGTCGCGGTGGGTCGGTCGCCGGCATCGGCGATCGACCCCCGCAGCACCTCTGAGACTCCCGACAGGAGCTCGGTCATGTCGCGTGCACCGCCCGCGTCGATCGATGCCCGCGCCCATCGCACCTCGTCGCACGCGCGAGGCTCGACGCTGCGGACGACGCCGTCCTCCACCCGCACGATCATCGCCCCCTTGGCTCCGGTCTCGCGGACGTGGCGACCCTGCGTGTTTCCGGGAAACACGATGTGCGGATCGGTCGATCGGATCGACGCCTCGTGCACATGCCCCAGCGCCCAGTAGTCGTGGCCCGCCGCGCGCAATTCGTCGACGCTGCAGGGCGCATACCGCGCGTGACCTTCAGCGCCCTCGAGGGCGGTGTGCAGGATCGCCAGGTTGAGCCGACCCTTCGTCGGCGGACAGTAGGTCGACGCGATGTTCTCGAACGTCGCCGCCTCCTTGTAGCTCCGGCCATGGATCGCAACGCCGAGCTCCGGCAGGTCGACGGTCTCGCACTTGCGGTTCGAGAACGAATACACGCCATCCGGCATGGTGAGGTGGCGGGTGACGCGGCTCTCCGCGTCGTGGTTGCCGAATGCAATGAAGGCGCGGATTCCGGCCCTCGTCAGACGGGCGAGCTGCGCAACGGCGAACTGCCCCGTCGCGTGGTCCTTCCACGTCCCATCGTAGAGATCGCCGGCGATCACGACGAAACTCACGCCTTCCGCGATTGCCAGGTCGATGACGTTTGCCAAGGCGCGCCTCGTCGCGCCGCGCACCAGCTGCGAAAAGGCCTCGTCCTTCGCCGCCAGGCCAGCAAGTGGACTGTCGAGATGAACGTCGGCCGCATGGATGAAGCTGAAGTCGGCTACCATTCAGCGAGACTAGCCTCTGGCCCATTGAATTGGAACGCGATCTCGCGCTCACGGTCCTGTGGCGGTCAGCGGGGCCGCTTCGATGCCCACAACAGGAGCGGGAGCGTTCGGAACCGGCCTTATGCGCGGTACACTAGGTCGTGCCCTTCAGCTCCCAAATGCCCTGCGCGAGAATATTCGTTTGGCTGCAGTGAACGAATAGCGGAAGTTGGGAAGCGTGAGTCGCTACGCGAACGTCTGGGAATGGGTCGTTCCGCCGCGGCTGCTTACGTGCCCCGCTTCGGTTCCGCGGCTTGGCTGCCGGCAGCTCGGCCGCCGTGACGCGCAGCAGTTCGCTGAGCCATTCGGCATCGTCCCATCGGTCGGCCTCTATCAGCATTTGCGGTTTGGCACCCGGATAGGGGGGTGCGTCCGACACCGGTTCGGCATGGACGCGGCCCGATGCCGTCGGTTTCACAAAAAGCTGATCGTCGCAGACCGACCCGATCATCTTGCCGTCGACGTACACGCCGTATTCGCCAAACATCGGTTGGCCGACACTGTGCCTGCGCTAGTCGCCTGTTTGATCAGATAATCAATCGTGCGTTGCTGCGTGGCCATGGCCCAGCGTAACAGACGAACGTCGCCCCAGACAACAACCCGTCCGCCGTTCGCGTCGCCATCCGCACTTAACAAGCGGCTGCTTCGGGGAGGGTCTGGGTGCGCTGAATTATCAGAAGTAGGGTCTTACGGCTGCGGCGGCTAGCTGACTGGCGCCAGCGTGGTACGTCGTCTGGGAGCATTATGACGATGTTCGGAGGCCTGCTGCTCCTCGACCCGTCACGAACTTTGGGCCCCGCCCTCCGACTCAGAGCCTTCCGCGGGCGCTCTCGCAGGAGGGATGCCACCAGAGCGGGGCTGACCACCCGAAGAGTGCTTTTGCCGTTGAGCCGTTCCTTTTACTTTAGGGGTAGATACAGTTCCACGACGACATCCTGAACCGGCGCGTCAGGAAAGTAGGAGAAGTATCGCCGGCCAAAGAGCGGGAAGTCCCTCACCTCCTCGCCGCTCGCCGGAAGCCAGTCGCGGTAGAGGAAGAGCGCTGGTGCCTCCAGATTTTGGGTGTTGTGGACGACGCGCAGCACTGCGCAGCGCCCCGCAGGGATCACGCCTGATTTCATCACGGGGTCGTTTGGGTCGATCGGCTGGTCGGTTCCGACACATAGATCCATGCTGTAGTCGGCCGGGTTGGCGGGTGTGCGCTCGGATCGAAAGATGTTGAAGGTGGGGTTCTTGTCGGGCGACAAGCCGGAGGCCTTCCGCCAGGCAATGAACCGCTCGAATGTGTCGCCCAAGGTTGCCCTATCGCCGCGATGCTCGAGGATAGCTACCGGCGTTTGCGGCACGTCGCGGATGGTCACGTCTTCGGCTTCGTAGTAGATCTTCATGAGCTTGCTCCTCGCGTTGTTTAAGGGCCCGAAGGCCGCGAGCCACGGCGCCCAATCGGGCGACTTCCGGAACGACGAAGGCGATTGACGAAACCGCGCCCGAAAGGCCCGTGCGAAGGCATCTGGCGCCTCGTATCCGGCCTCCAGCGCGATGTCCGTGACACGCCGGCCGCGCTCTGCCGCCAGTTGGCGCGAGGCGCGCTTCAGCCGGGCCAGCTGCACGTACCGGTGCAGGGACAATCCGAACGTCGCCGTGAACTGCCGCTGGAAATGGAACTTGGAAAAGGCGGCGACACCGCTTACCGTTTCCAGATCCAGGTCATCGCTGAGGTGTTGGTCTATATAGTCCAACACCCGCTGCATCCGCGCCTGATAGTGGTCGATCGCTGCTGTCATCGTATCCCCGTGGCAGCACCAACTAACTACTCAGGCCAAGACGTGCTCGACCGATCTTGCTGTTTGGAGAACGTCCGCTTCCCTGCTGGATGGCATCTCATTCTCGCATCACGCCCATTGGTGAGCATCCTGGAAGCGCGATCGCGTGCGCCACGCGCCTGCAACGACTGGTGGAACGAGAGCCTGTTTCGAGGAGCCTGCAAAGCGGCGATGAATGTCTGCTTCTGTGTCGACGGGGACGCCCTCACTGAAAAAGATAATCAGATGCGGTGTCACAAAGCGGTGTGCTGTCTCGTCATGCCTGCAGATCCCCACGAAAGGACTGCCGACATGACTGGACGCATCAACCCCTATGGTGTCGCTCCTGACCCGCTGAAGGTGTGGATGGGCTTCTCGAACGGCCTCGACCTTCTGCCGGTGGCCCTGAACGTCTAGGTTTCGGTCGCCTCGCCTTAGCGATGATCTGTCGGACGAGCTGCAGATGATCAGCGTCGGACGGTAGCCGCATTCATCGCTGCGGCTTCGCGAACGAGATCCTGCAGCGCCGTTTCATTCAGCTCGTCATCTTCGCGGATGTCGAGCGCGCGGCGAACGCCGGTCATGCTGGCGTTGAACAGGCCATGCGGGTCGCTCAGCGCGCTCCCCTTGGGAAAGGTCAGCTTTACCTTGTCCTTGTAGCTCTCGCCGGTGCAGATGATGCCGGCGTGAGACCATGTTGGCACGCCGAGCGGGTTGCTCGGCTTGCGCCACTTTACCTCCTCGACGACTCCTGGAACGGCGTCCTTCAAGAGCCTGCGGATTCGCGTGAGCAGAGCGCCCCGCCAATCGTTCAGGCTCGCGATCTTTGCGTCCACGGGATCGATCATCCGATTAGCCTTTCGATTGGCGTGAGGGCGGGGCGCCGACGCCCGAAACCGTATTGGCGCGCGAACATGTAGAGCCCGGTGACCGTCAGGAAGAGCAGCGGCGGCAGCGGCGAGTAGGTGATGCCAGCCGGCACCGGGCCGCGTGTCATCGCCGCGAAGTTCGCGACCACGGTCAGGGTGAAGACGATGGACATCCAGCGATGCACCTGCCGGGGGCGCGGTCCCATGCCGTTCCGCCTGCGGGTGCGGGTGCCGGGGTCGGGCGCCGGTTGCGGCGTGATCGAGAAGAACTCCGCCCCCATCAGCGCGCCTCCACCAGCTTCCAGCCGTTCCCGGACGGATCCCGGAAGCTGGCATCGACGGAGCCGAAGCGGGCAATCGGCTCCTGCGTGAACTCGACACCCGCGACGGCGAAGCGCTCGTGGGCGGCGCGGCAGTCCGGGACCACCATGACGAGCGGCGGCATAGCGCCCTTGGCAACGGCCTCGTCGAGCGTGCGAGCCGTGACCTCGTCCACCGTCGGCGGCTGTGGTCTGAACAGCCCGAGTTGGAAGGTGGGCTGGTCCGGGTGCCGCACTGTCAGCCAGCGGTAGCCGCCGTTGCGCGCGTCCGTGTGTACCTCGAAGCCCAGCCTGCCGACGTAGAACTCGACCGCCTCATCCTGATCGCGCACGTAGATGCCCGCGACCCCCACACCCTGTTCCATGGCTATCCTCCTGTCGTGATGGCTTTCACCTATCCGCCTCGTCACGACGCCTCTTCTCCGAAACTGCGATTGTGAGATTGGGCCGGTGCGCGGCGCTCACGAAGCAGTGCGGCACCTCCTCGAGCTGGTGGGTCCCGGTCCGCTCGCGAGCGCGCATGTCCGTCGGGTTCTCGCCGGTGATGTCGCGGAAGACGCGACCGAACGTGCCCAGGCTCTCCCACCCGGTCCGGAAGGCGATGTCGATGATTGGCAGGTCCGTGTCGCGCAGCAGCGCCTTCGCCCGCTCGATACGGCGGGAGAGCAAGTAACGGTGGGGCGGCACGCCGAAGGCGGCTTTGAACGATCGGGCGAAGTGCGCTTCGGAAGCGCCGCTTACGGCAGCGAGCCTGCGGACCGGCCACTGCTCGTGCGAGGCAGCGTCCATGCGGTCCCTCGCACGCAGCAGCCGGCGGAGAAGCGACACGTCCTGACTCATCTTTTCCAAGTGCCCTTCATGCCGAAGCAGACCTGTCATCGTTTGTTTTGCTGGGGTCGCTGCTATATCCGTTTACGGGTTCGAAGGGGAGCGCGGGGGGACTTGAGCGGTAGCTCCGATTGCAGCCGCCGTTCGACTGGTGTGCATGGATGCGCCGCCAAACACCTTTGCTGCTGCTCTGGTCTACTTCTGTGGCTAGGCTCATGCAGAGGCGATGCGCAAAAAGCATTACTCTCGGATGGAGAACCAAAACGATGATCACCGTATGGGGCGGACAGACCTCGCGATCGATCCGGGCCGTCTGGGTGTTGGAGGAGATGGGCCTGCCCTACCGCGTGCGGCAGGTGGACATGCTGGCCGCGGAGAAGGACCAGGCGTGGCTCGCCGTCAATCCCGGCGACTTCCTGCCCGCGATCCAGGACGGCGACGTCACCATGGTCGAGTCCGTGGCGATCATGGAGTATCTGATGGGCCGCTACGGGCCCACGCCGCTGCAGCCGTCGCCCGACGATGCGGCCTTCCCGACCTATCAGCAGTTTCTCCATATGGGCGAAGCGGGCTTGGCGACGTTGATGATGGTGCCGCTGGTGAGCGGCTTCATCGCGCCCGAGGCGGAGCGGATAATTGGGGTGCCCGCTGGGCGCGCGCGTGCGTCGAGCGACGGCTGCTGCTCGTGAGGCGGCAGCTCGCGGGTGCGCCCTACATGGCCGGCGACAGGTTCACGGCCGCTGACATCTCGGTCACCTACGCGCTGAACCTGGGCGCGAACCACGCCGGGTTCGTCCTCGGCGACGCCGAACAGGCCTACCTTGCCCGCACCACGGCTCGCGACGCCTACAAGCGCGCCATGAACCGCTCGCATGAAGGCGTGGCAGCCTAGACGAGCGACTGGTGCACATTGTCCGCGGCCGTCTCGCCATATCGCCGTCCAGGTGGTTCCGACCGGCCGGCTCGGCACGCCGCAATGACCTATGCTCTTGATGATCCAGCGTCAGATTCGGAGAGCCGCTCGGCAGTGCGAACGGCGGCTCCTGGGCTACACGACGCTGCGGATGTGCCGAGCGCAACGGCAGTCTATTGCCGGCTCGGCCTTGAATCCGGAAAGTCCACAAGGTCCAGCGGGCCGCACATTATTATGAAATCTCCGGCCCCAATCTCCCACGCCCGAGCCGCCAGCTCACGCCATCAGCGCGCATGATGCCGGAGGCTGTCTTGCCGATCTGATTTTCCAGCACCGGCCGCCACGGCACCAATGTGAATTCCCTCGACTTTTCGACCACCGCGAAGCGACCGCCGGCGAGCTCCAGTCTGCGGGTTACCGTGCCCTCGATCCGATCACCAACCTTGGATTCGACGAACGCCTTGCCGGTCTCGCTCGACATCGCCTTGCCTTCGCGGAGCAGTTCACGGCGGTGGAGCATCATGATCGCATTGGCGCGCAACCGAATTCTGTCACCATTGCCGTCAGCAAGTTGCTGCTCGACCAGCCATTGTCGACGCGCCGCCATCGCAGCGCGAACCTCCCGCCCAAAACCGGCATCGCGGATCGGTATCGGCGTGTTCGACGCCAGCTCGCGGTCGATCCAGGTGGCAGCGTCGGCGCCGGGAAGCTGATCGATCGGTCTCGACGACAGCGTCGCTACTTCGACAGGCTGATCGCGGTGGCGTCGCGCTTCATAGGCTGCGGCCCGGTCGACGTGGTCGGGCGCGATGGTCCAGCTTCCGTCCGGATCACGTTCGACGCCGACACCGGCTCGCCGCATTGCTTCAAGCCTGCGAACATGGGTTTCGGCGTACGCCTGCGTCGCCGACGGATCATGCCTCAGATGCAGGTCGGTCGAGTAGCGCCCGCCATTGGCGGCGGCGACCTCGGCAACGACGCGGTCGGCATCGCGCACTTCCAGGGTTCGGGCGGCGATGCGGACGATCGCGCCCTCCGGGATCGGTGCGACCGCATCGCCACGTCCGATGTCGACGTAATGGGCATGACCATCGACCCCGTCGACCAGCAGATAATGGCGGTCACGATGCTCGTCGGCGAGACCGCGGCCGAGGACGCGGCCAACGATCGGCTCCGGGTCAATGTCACCGCCCCCGAACATCGAGCGACCAACCCACGGCCGCTCCAGCTTCCAGGCCGACAATTCGCGCTGCATCGTGCGGATGATGTCACCGCGCTCGCCGAGCACGCGCAGCGTGCCTGCGAGATCCTCGGCGAGTTGCCAGCGGCCACCGCCGACGTTGTCGGCCAGGCCCATGCTGGCGAGCTTCTGTAACCGACCGGCGCGCAGCGACTGCTGGAACGCGTCCCGATCGGCCGATACGACCAGCCGATCGGCATCCATCGACCTGATCAGACGGCGGTCGATCGCCGTCACTCGCTCTTCGCCAATGTCGTGGCGTAACCGCGCCTCAATTTCCTGATCGGTGCGCGGGCCGAGATCGAGGGTCACCAGTTCGGCGGCGCGTTTGCGAATACCGTGCGATATATACTCGCGGGCGATGATCAGATTGTGGCCGGTATCATCGACCCCCCGGAGCATGATGTGGGTATGCGGATGGGCGGTATTGAAATGATCGACCGCGACCCAATCGAGCCTCGTGCCGAGGTCGGCTTCCATCTGCGCCATCAGCCGGCGCGTGAAGGGTTTGAGGTCGGGATATTCCGAGCCGTCCTCGGCCGAGACGATGAAGCGGAACTGGTGACGGTCGCCGTCGCACCGGTTGACGAATACCTTGCCGTCGGCGGCGTCGCGATCAGCCGAGTATAGCTCGCCGGGATTGCCTTCGCGCGTGACGCCGTCGCGCTGGATGTAGCGTAGGTGGGCGCGCGCTGCCGGCATCCCTTTGCTGCCGATACGGACCAGGCGGGTCTTCACGACCGCGCGACGGGCACGCATCCCACCGAACCGATCGCGGCTCGACAGCAACCGTCCCATGCTCGCGCCGCGTCCGATCCGGCTGCCGTCGAACCGGCGGCTGCGCACCGCACCCTTCTCCGCCGATCGGATCGCCGCGCCGATCACGCGGCCGAGATAGCGGCGGGCCTTCTTGCCGCTCTGGTGGCGCGGCTTGCCGACCCGCGGCTTGAACTCGTCATCGTCGCTCATCGGAGTGGCCGACGGAAAGGCAGAGTCTCGCCGGGAAGGCGGAGGGATGGCGGTTTTCCGCCATTCTCAACAAAACTGTCTCGCGCTAGCGGCGCGATGTCTCTGGAAAAAGCGATGTGCAGACAACCACTTAGCGATGTCCACGGGACATTGCCTTTCTCTTGCTTTCGCTTTTCTCTTCCTCTCCCTGATCTCCTTCCCCTCGGCTCAAAAAGATAGCCGGGCCACGATGCCGATCTGGCACCGCGACCCGGCGTGAAATGATGCGACAGTCAGGCATCCGCGAACGCCGTCAATGCCTCGTGCTGCCGTCCGAATTCGCGCTTCCCCATCAGACCGTGCGGGTGTCCATCGCCATCGACGATCATCACCGCGACGAACCACTTGCCATCCAGTCGCCCGACGATCCGAACCCGATCCAGGTCGAATTCATCCTCGTCCATGCTCTCATAAGTGCCGATCCAGCGCTCCTCATCTCGTGCTTCCCATAAGAAATCGGTCTCCTCGGCCTTCAGAAACCGATGCGCCAGAGCCTCCCCGGCACCGTGGCCAAACTCGACTTCCAGTCCCGAAACCAGTGCCGCCATCACGCGATCTGACGCCGCCGAAATGGGTTGAAACATGCCCATGATCATCCCCTTCGCTTCTGTTCTCCTCATCGAGAACATCGTGAAGAAGACGGGTGGCGGAGCGGCTGTCAGGGCCGCGGAGCAACGCGGAGCGCCGCGAAGCGGACGTGGGGGGAACCGATTTGCGGAGCAAATTGGGGGGCGCCCGCGGGCCTTGAGAGCCGCTCCGCCAGCCGTCATGCTGGGCTTGTCGAGACGAGCCCCTCCAACGCCCGCGATCATGGACCGACCTTTTGAACCGCGAACAGCAAGCCCTGCGGCTCACTCGCTACGTCGGAGGATCGATCGGTAGAGACTTCGCGGCGCACGACGAAGAGCGACGGAGGCGCCGACGACTGCGGCGGCAGAGAAGTTGCCTGCGGCGCACCAGCCACTGATCCGAGATAGGCTATCGTTTCGCCGGGAAGCCGTCTCGTGCCCGCCAGATAACCGGCATAGGCGCCCGGCCCGGCATTATAGGCGCCGAACAATCCGGGATAGCCGAAGCGGTCATACATCAGGCGCAGGAAGAAGGTCCCCGCGAGGATGTTGTCGCGCGGATCGTCGGGATCGGTGCCGAGGGCGAGGCGCGACCGCATCTCGGCCCAGGTCGCCGGCATGAGCTGCATGAGCCCGATCGCGCCAGCGCGGCTGCGGATCGGCCGCCCGTTGAGCATCGTGAGACCCCGGCTCTCGGCCCGCATCACGCGTTCGATCCAGCTCGTCGGGATGCTGAACCGCACCGACGCTTCCTCGATCATCGGCCGCCAACGATCGACCTCGTCGGCCCGGGCCGGCGTGGCGATCAGCAGCAGCACGGCCGGGATCAGCCGGGTCAGCGCGCCCATAGAAGCCGCGCCTTGCCGACGACCAGTCCGCCTTCGGTCACCCCGAAATAGCGGCCGTCGAACGATGCAGGACTGTCCGACATCAGCAGGAAGAGCTGGCGTTCGCGCAGCCTGACGCACCCGCTCCACCACGGCATTGGATGGCCGGCGGCATCGGCAACGCGCCGGCTTGCCAGCAGCCTGCCGTTGACGAAAACCTGCGCCCCAAGCGCGCAGACCTCATCCCCTGCCGCCGCGGCGACATGCTTCACCAGAGGCACGTTGGCGGGAATGTAGCGACGCTTCGCGGCGAGCGTCCGCCAGGGATCGGGCACCCGCGCGATGACCATGTCGCCGGTGTCGACCGACGCACCAGGGGTCACCGAATAGAGGCCGATCGGCGCACTGGCGCTCGCGTTCCACACCAGGCGCGGGGCCGGTGGAATGGCGATGGTCAGGCCGACCAGGGCGATGCCGATGCCGATCGCGGCTACGCGGCGGCCGACGACGCGGCGGCGCTGTTTCTCGGCGCGGAGCTGGTCGCCCCAGTCGAGCAACGGCATTCCCGTGCCGCGATGGGAGCGCCTATTCATGGTCGGCCCCTCCCATCGACTGGGCCTTCGACCAGGCGTCGAGATCGTCGATATGATATTGGACGAAGCGGCTGTGGAGACGGAATGCCGGGCCTTTCCCAGCGCGCCGCAACCGCTTCAACAGGCGGCTCGAGAACTTCAGATAGGCTGCCGCCTGGTCGGTATTGAGATAGGGGGAGCCGCGCTTCGCGCGGTTCGCGCGGGAAATGTCGTCGTCGCTGTCCATCTGGCTTTCCGGTGCATCGAAACGGCGGCGAAGCTGCCGTCGGCGGCCCCGGGAATGACGGGCGCGACACCGGCCGGGGAGTGTCGGAATCGCCGCCCCCGTTTTCGACACACCCCCGCACGGAGGGAGGAAATCCCCCGCGCACCGCAGCGCGCGGGGGTTCGGTTGGATCGGGAAAAGCGATGCGGGCCATGCCGGATGGCACGGGCTTTTTGATCCCAATGCGACACAAATTGGGCGGTACAGACGCTCCGCCTGCAGGTCTCTCGCAAGCTATGGCAATCCGGCTCACCGCTCGTGCCCCGCGCGTGGTGGCGCGCGGGGCTCCCGGTTCAGCGCGACCAGATGAGCTTATGCTCGCCGTCGTCGCCCTGGCTGAGCGTCGCGTAGATCGGCGCCGGGAACGACGGATCGTCGAGCTTGAGGCTTAGATACTCCGCGCCGGTCTCGCGCGCCGCCTTAGTCCAGGCAGCTCCGAATTCGGTCCCGCCGGCGCTGACGCGGTGGTCGGGGGCCTTCTCGTTGTCGCGCTCGCAGGGGCGGATCGTCGCCTTGACGCGAAGCGTCAGGGTCCGGATCTCGCCGGTGTAGACGCCGTTGTCGCCGCGGGTGAAGCTGCCAATCTGTGCCATGATAACCTCCTTCAAGTGATGCGACGCCGCCCGATGCGGCCTCGACAGGCGGTCGATCAGGCGGGCGGAGGACGGTCCCGCACCCAGCTTGGGGTCCCGTCGCGCTCGCGCGATGGGTGGGGGCCGAAGCGCAGCGGAGGACGGCCAAAGCCGGGCTTCTTGCCTCGCGAGGAAGGCGAGGGAACCAAGCCGGGGAAGAAGGTCGGCGACGCCGTTGCGGAACCGGCCGACCCCGCCAGACCCGCCGAGAGAGAGGTCCGTTCAGGGCGGCGGTCGATATGCTGGAGGTTGGCGACAGATGCGGTCCAGCCTCGACAATTGACTTCCTGCGGGGCGATAATCGCTACCATGCGCCGCGTTTTTCTTTCGATCCTCTCCCTTGCCGCCACGACGGCGGCAGCGCCGATCGCCGCCCAACCCGGCGATGACGGTTCGGGCCGCGTGGCCTGGGTGACGGACGGTGACACGTTCCGGCTGGTAGGCGGAGAGCGTATCAGGATCGCAGGGATAGATGCCCCGGAAACGCACCGCGACCAGGCCAGATGCGCAGGCGAGGTGACGCTCGGCCTGCGCGCGAAGGGCCGCGCCACGGCGCTGCTTGCAGGGCGCGACGTGACCTTCCATCGCGTCGGCCGCAGCTATAACCGCACCGTCGCCACCGTCATTCTCGACGGCCATGACCTCGGCACCGAGCTGGTTCGCATCGGCGTCGCGGCACGCTGGCCGCGCGGTCGTCCAAAGCCGGTCTGGTGCGGGCACGCGTCTTGATTTCGGGTTGATCGGGCATCGTCAGAGACTAGGTTGAGGGTGCCCCATTCAGCGACGGTCATCATCCCATGAAGACGATCGAACGAGCTGCCCGCGCGCTCTGCAAGTTTGACGGACATGCCGAGAACATCAGGTTCGAGGGCGCGCCGATGTGGCAGAGCTATGTGCCGCAGGCGCGCGCGCTACTCGACGCCATCCGCTCTGCGGCTCCGGCCGGAGCTGATGTTGCTGCGTGGCGCATGATGATCGAGGCCGCGCTCGGCGAGAGCCTCAACGTCTAAGCCTGGGATCGCTCGCCGCGTGGCCGACGCCTGAAGGCGGAGGCCACGCGGCGCGATTTTCGCGTCGATGACGAGCGGCGGCGCAAAAGAAAATAGAGGAGGAAACGGGCGGCGGCGACGCCGCCGCCCGCCTTGTCGTCACGCCGCGAGCGGCACCGACTGGTGATCCGGCTCGGGCGCGGGCAGCGCCAGCACAGGACCGGGGCTGGTGGGGTCAAGCTCGGGAGGCCGCGCCGCTTCGACCTTGGCATAAGCCTTGACCGTCCCGACGCCGCCGCGCGTCGTGTAGGCTGATGGCGGGAACGCCATCCAGCGCGGCACCCACTTGTCGACCTTCGTCCGGCCATTCTCACCCGCCAGATGGTCGGCGACGATGCGCTTCAAGGCCTTGCCCTTTTCGTTCGCGTTGGCGGCGGCGACCGTTTCGCCCGCCACCTCGGCGACGATCCGAATCAGCACCTCCTTGTCGCGAAGAAGCTCGAAGAACGCATCGTCGGCTCGCCAGTAGGACGCGATGTCGATGCCGATGGTCATCCCCACCGCCTCGACGGCGGCGCTGCCAGCGGCCAACGTCTCGCCCATGACGACGGCGATCACGTCCATCACCGCACGGTCGGGCAGGTCGAGCAAGCGCAGGAATACGCCCGCCAGACTATAGTCGTCGCCGTTGCCGCCGGTCACCGTGGGTTCCTCGGCCGAGAAGTCGAGCAGCGCCAGAACGGCGCGGCGGTTCTCGTCAAAGTCGGCCTCGCCCCGGCACGTCTCGAAGCTCTCGCGCACCTCCGCTTGCCGTGCGGTCTGCGGCTCGGGCTTCACGCTCCACAGATGCGAGCCGACGATGGCGTGCGCCACCATCAAGCGCAGCGCAACCTTGGGATGGCCGGTCAACGCGGCGCGCACGGCGGCATGGCGATGCAGGTCGATATAGGTCTGCATCGTGCTCGTCACCTCGGGCCGCGTGGACTTGGCGGCGCTGTCCGGCATGTCGCCGCGTTCGAGCCGCTTCGCCTCCTTGGCGGTCAGATAACCCTCGTGGAACGTCACCTCGCCGCTGGCGCGCGCGTCGATATAGACGCGCCCGCCCTTGCGCTTCGGGGCCTTGGTCAGCTCGTAGACGTGAAAATGGGTGTCGGGCGGAACAACCACCACGTCCGACCATCCGGCCTCGAGATAAGCCTCGCTGCGCGCCGCGATCAAGGCGTTCTGCGCGGTCCAGAACGCATCGCTATCGGCAAAGAACTGCTCCTTGCCGAACAGGTCACCGATAATCTGGCCCTTGTAGACGTCCAGCGCGAACAGCGCCTTGTCGGTGCTGATTTCCTGCCCGCCGAACAGCCACGACTTCAGTTGCCGCCCGGTCGGAACATAGGCGTCGGGGTCGTCGAACAAAGTCAGCCACGCACGTTGCTGACTTTTGCTGGCGAGGGTGAGATGCCGCACGGTCGCCGCGTCGATCTTCTCCTTGCGGTAGAGATCGCGGATGCGTGGCATGAGGTTGCCGAGCGCGAGGACGCGCCGGACCATCAGGTCGGGCAGCCCGAAGGTCGCGGATATATCCTCGATGGTGCGGCCTTCCTTCGCCAGACGGACGAAGTTCTCCCATTGGGTGACCTCGTCGGCGTCCAGTCGGGCCATGTTCTCGATCATCGACGCCTCGATGGCGTCGGCGTCGTCACCGTCCTCAAGGATGGCGCAGGGCAACATGGTTTCTTGAGGCTCGGCGTCGCCTTTTTCCTCCGCCACGATCTTGGCGGCGGTGAAGCGCCGCGCGCCCGCGACGATCTCGAAGGCGCCGGGACTGCAATTGGGCCGGACGATCAAGGGCACGAGAACGCCGCGCTTGCGCACGGTGGGAAGGATGTCGGACACGTCCGGGGCCTTCTTCGCATAGCGCATGTTGACCTTGCTGACCGACAGCTTGCCAAGGTCGATAAAGTCGAGTTTCATGCTTTTCACTCCTTCGGGAGTGCCGGTCCGTCACTCTTTCCGGGGTCGGCGGACCGGCTACTCAAGCGGCGAAACGCGCCGCCACGTCATCCGCCAGACAGCGGAAGCTCATCGGCACCGGGCGGCGATACGGCCCGGTACAAGAGGGTTTGCGCCCCGAGGATTGGACCGGCGCGGCGCGCGGTATCGGCCCAGACGGATAAGGGGAAAGCGCTCTCGAACGACAGGTCGCGCTCGATCACCATGCCGAACGGTAGCCGGACGCCGGCGATCTCGGACAGGCTGAAATAGCCGAGTTCCGGACAGCCGAAGCCGAGGTCGGCAAGGCCGAACAGGGTGTCTCCGTCGTCGCCGAGTTCGGTCGCCAGCCATGTCGCCGCGCCGAGCGGGTTGAACAGCTTGAGCACCGGCACCGGGTCCGGTTCAGCCCTTTCTGCGGACGCGGCGGCGCGCCGGTTGATTTCGTTGGCGCGCAGCGCGAAGCGGGTTTCGGGGAGCAAGAGGATCATGCCGCGATCCTCTCGTCCTGGGCCTCGCGATGCCGCGCGAGCAGCCATTCGGCCGCCTTGGTCGCGGCGCTGGCCGCGCGGAAGATCGCGCGGTTGTCCTCGCGCAGCACGTCCAGCCATGAGCCGACATAGTCGGCGTGGCGCACGGTCGGCATGATGCCGAGCGCGGCACAGAGGAAAGCCGATCCCATTTCGGCGACCAGTTCCTCCCGCGCATAGTCCTTGCTGCCGAAGCCGTTGGTCAGGTCGCGGGCCAG
Organism: Sphingomonas profundi; assembly: GCF_009739515.1. Taxonomy (NCBI): domain Bacteria; kingdom Pseudomonadati; phylum Pseudomonadota; class Alphaproteobacteria; order Sphingomonadales; family Rhizorhabdaceae; genus Alterirhizorhabdus; species Alterirhizorhabdus profundi. The sequence continues at coordinate 4,145,522 of NZ_CP046535.1, read as the reverse complement.
CCGCTTGGCGTGGCCGGTGGCGTGAGTCAGTTCGTGCAGGCAGGTCCGGTAATAGTTGACCTGCTCGAAGAAGGCGGGCTGCGGCGGCACCTGCACGAAATCGAGCGATGGGACATAGAAGGCGCGGTCGCCGCCGATGTGGAAGTCGACGCCTGAGGCCGCGATCACCTCCTCGGCGACGGGCACGATCTCGCGCTCGGGCAGCGACGCGGGATCGGACGCCAGCCCGGCGCGCAGTCCCTCGCACTGCGCGACATTGAAGACGGTGAACCGCTTGAGGAACGGCACCGCCTTGGGGTCGCCACCCTCGCGCGAGGCCCGTTCCTTCTCGGCCTCGGGGGTGAAGCGGTCGGCAAAGACGACGGTGACGCCATGCTCGCCCTTGCGGACGCACCCGCCCGCTTCCTGCGCCTGCCGGAAGGTCAGCCACGATTGCGACGGAAAGCCGTGCTCGATGACCGCGCCCCATAGGATCAGTACATTGACGCCCGAATAGCTGCGCGCGGTGAGCGCATTGCGCGGCAGGCCCGGACCCGCGCTGCCGGTCGATCCCCACGGCTGGACCCAAGGCAGGCGACCCGCCTCCAACTCGGAAACGATCCGCGCGGTCACCTCGTCATAGAGGCTCACCCGGTTGTCGGTCTGACGATCATCGCCCGAAACCTTGCGGTTGGCACGACGACTGGCGGCTTCTCGCATCGCTATCCTCCATCGCCACCCCGAAAAGCAAAGCCTCCCCGGAAGGCGGGGGTGGGCGGCGAAACGCGACCAAAAGGTCCGGCTCCAGCGGCCGGCGGCACCGTCAGGGCGAAACGAAGTGGAGCACCCCGAAGCCAGGCGAAGGGGTTGCCGCAGGTCGCGACGGACCTAGCCGGGAGCGCCGCCCGCACCCGCCGTACCGGGAGAGGCACAGGCAACGCCGCCGCGGCGAGGCGCGGCGTCCACAATGACGCCAGCGATCGTCGCCGGACGGCCAAGACCCGGCACGGGGCTTGGCGTAGATCGGCGCCTTGGCGCCGGTCGGAGTAGAGCGCGGTCGCACAGCCGTGCGAGGCGCCCTCTATCGATCTAAGTTAGAGGCGGCCGTTCGTTCAGGGCCAGCAGCGCGTTTGCAAGTCCCTCGCCAACTATCCATCGTGCACGTTCGAGATGGGAACGCCAGCACGCTTTGGCATGGTCATCGCTGACATCGAGCCGCAGAACGGAAGAGGCGGTGTCCTGCCAATCGCAGCCAGCATTGTCAGCATCCAACAACGCAGCGTAGAGCGCCAGATTACGGCGATCATACTCGACCATCGTGCTTTCCGTTGGCGCCAATCGGTCGATCAAGCTCATAGAAGTCCCTCCAGAGAGCCAACCGATAGCGAATAGGAACTATCGTTCCTAGAACTTTCGTTCCTGTCCCCTGATCCAAGCGGGATGGATCTGAAGCACGTTCTGGCGACGAATCTTCGTCGAGTTCGCCATGAGCGCAATCTGACGCAAGAAGATGTGGCAGACCTGACTGGTCTGAGTTCACGATATATTGGCTCGATCGAACGAGCACGCGTGTCTGCAAGTGTAACAATTCTCGGAAAGCTCGCTGAGGCGTTGAACACGGAAGCGTGTAATCTTATAAAGTCGTGATTTCTCGCTAGCGAAGAGACCAAGCAACGGATCCAGGAGATACTCAAAACTGATCGAGAATAGCTCGCGGGCCCGCCCGGATCATTTGCTCCCCGATCTTCAGCAACCTTCTCACATAAGATTTCCTGTGCTCGCCATCGCCCGGCCAATCACCGGGTCCGAGGATTGAGGCAGCTGTCTCCCTCAGGCTGGCACCGTCGCTTCGCGCATCGACAGCCTCTAATGCAAGCAGCTTGGCCGCCAAACGAAGGCTCTCCTGCCCGCTAAGCCTTGGCTCCCGCAAGGCCCTAATTGCTGCCACCTGCGCGACGAGGCGGTCATCATCCGCCAGATCGAAGCGGAGCATGACGGGCCCGGCCGCCGTCCTACCGTTGGCCAAATCGAGGCGAACAACCGTGCCGCCGCGAACGACCTGCCAATGCTCGACGCCCGCTCCTCGCAGCATTCGCGTGACGTCGGATCGTGCGTCCCACAAACGCGCGCCTCCCGCAACCGCCGGCGCCGCGCGTGCCGCGAGCACGCACGGGTCCAGGGCTGCCGACCACATCGGCAGGACGGAGGCGCAAGTCCGGGCTGGATCCTCAGGGAAAGTGAAGCCCCCAATCGGCCACGAAGCGCTCGTCGGCCGCAAAGCCCGGCTCGGGCATCCTCGCCCGGCAGAAGGCCGCACGGTACGCGGGATCGCGACGAAGCACTTCCCATGCGAGCGCGGGTCGTCCGTGGCGGATGATCGCCTGGTAGGCGAGCGGGTCGCGCATCACCATGGCGAGCGATCAGCCGGCCGCGCCCTGTTGGGACCGGACGAACATCCCGGCGGCCTCGGCTTGGTCGGGTCGCAGCGCATCGATCGCCGGCCGGTTGTCCGGCACGTTCTCACGAAGAAGGATGGAAGGGCATTGCCCCTCGACGTTTCCGAGGTTGGGACGGTGCTGGGCATAGCCGACGAGCCCGGCGAGTTCCGGCGAGAAGTTGCGCGCGACCTGGGGCGGGTAGACGAGCCATTGCAGCTCGAACGGCTTCAGCCAGCCCAGGCAGTAGCTGATGACGATCCCGCGACGCGGGTTCACACTCACGTTTCCGCCACCGCCGTGCAAGGTGGAGCCAAGGAAGATCAGTGCGTCCCCCGGATATAGGCTGGGGACGACCGAGTTCTCCTCTGGCAGGACGGGATTGTTCTGGTCCAGGTGACTTCCTGTCCACAGCCGCGTGCCGCCATTCGCGCGTGTGAACGGAGTCAGCGGCCACATGACGTTGACCAGATATTCCATGCCGCCCTTGGGTCCGGGCCACATGTCTTGGTCGCGATGCGGCAGTTGCGGCAGTGCTCCGGGATGGATCTCGATCGCCTGGGTGAGGTTCAGGGCGATGCGGTCGCACCAGGGTGACAGGACGATGTCGGCAATCCCCAGCACCGTTGGATGCATGACCAAGCCCGAGACAAGCCTTGAGCGCGATAGGAGCGCCCCGAACCGTTTCGTGCGCTCGCCGTAGAAGGCACCGCGCGACATCGGCGTGGCGACGAAGCGCGGGGAAAGGTCGTCCTCGAGATCACGGATGATCGCCGGATCGATGGCTCCCGGCATGACGGTCCAGCCATCGCGGTGGAGGTCGACTGCCAACCGGCCCATCGGCCAGCTCATGACAAGCACTCCTGACCAACCAGGGGCTGCCGCACGTCGGGATCGGCGCGCGCGTCGACGTAGACGCCGTTCCAGCGCAGGCGATCGGGCGTATCGGCGCGCACATGGACTGCGAATGCACCCACGGGCCCGCCGGCCATCCGGACGGGAGGTCCGAGCGCTTCGGCGAGCCACCCCATCGACAGGACTTCCTTGCGGAAGGTTTCGGGGAGAATGCCCGTGATGCGCTCGATGCCGCGTTCCAGAGAGAAGTCCACCATCGCGGAGATGAGCGCGTTGCGCAGTTCCTTGCGACGCGCCGCGCCATGCCGCTGAGGGAGGCAAAGCCGCGTGCTCTCCCATGTGGCATCGCCAACCGGTACGCCGCCGGGGCAAAGGCCGGGGAACAGGTCAGCGAGCATATGGGGCCCCTCGCTCGGCATCAGGCGCAGGGATGCTTCGTGCTTGCCGTCCGGCGATGCCGCGACCACGTAGACGGTGCCCTCCCGGTCGAACTGGTCGATCTCCAGGTTGCCGGCGACGACGGGCACGTCCCAGCCAAACAGGTCGACGAACAGGCGCTTTCGATCCGCGAACATGGACTCGATCAGGCGGTCAAACGGCTTGCCGCGATTGCCTTCGATGATCTGGATCATTGGCTTGCTCCCATGCGTGTCTTGCACGCCTAAGGGAGCATCGCGGGGCCGCGGGCTCTAGACCGCGTAATTACGCGGGTTGACTGCGCTGTACTTCGTCAAGCCCGACTTCGCCGGCGAGCAGCGCGGAGATCACCAACTGTGTGCGATCATGAGCGTCCAAGAGATTTCTGGCATCGCGGAGATAGCCATCCACCGTGCGCGGAGTCAGGTGCAAGGCGCGCGCGATCTCCTTGTTGGAGAAGCCGCGTCCAGCCAGGACGACGCAATCACGAGGACGAGGATGGAGCCTTTTCCTGGGCGCAGGAGGCTGGGCAGTGGCGTTGAGAACGCGCCTGGCTGCCTGGAAGGCGAAGATGCCGATCATGTGAGCCATGCCGAGCCGATGCGCTGCGCGTTCGGGAGCGATGCTGCCGGCGAACGTGCAGGAACCGTTCGGTTCGCCGAGGGCCAGGCATGGCACTGTGATGCCTTCCTGGAGACCGAACTTCGCGCCTTGTGCGAAGCTTTCCCGATCGTCGCGGTTCAGTTCCATCAAACCCGGCAAGTCTGACCAGCAGAACGCCTGCCGTGCGTATATGCAGCCCCTGATTACCGGGTCGCGACGCCACATCCCTTCGTCAATGAGACGTGCCTCGATGATTGCGGGATAGTCGGTCAGCCGGACCCGGCCGACTGGGTTGCCACGAAGATCAGCGTGATGAACGAGAGCGTAATGCCGAAACCCTAGTTCATGGGTGATTTCATCCATGAGGCCGGCTAGCTCTTCCCGGGTGCGCACGGCGGCCAGGGCGCGCAGAATGGCGTCGGTCGTGGCCACACTGGAAGCGAGGCCAAGCTCCATCCCGTTGGCCCGAAGTGCCATCCGCCTTCACTCCTCAAGGAGCGTATCCCGCGGCAATCAGCAGGTCTCTCGTTCCTTGCCGTCCCTCTACTCTGTGTCCGTCCGCTTCGTTTTGAAGCGCGCCGCCGGCGCGCTCGCGATAGGGTCGAGCGCCGGCGACGTCAGTCCGACGCGGACAGAAGCTTCTTGAGCGGCGACTGGGCGATCGCCGTGTGCATCTCGCCCAGCACCTTCTGCACGGTCGGCACTTCCTGCATCTGTTCCCAGTAGGCGGCGACCGCTGGATGTTTGTTAATGAGCGGTGCCCCGCCCACCGCGGGCACCATCTTGTCCACGAAGAAGTAGAGATAAGGAACCAGCGCACAGTCGGCGATGGTGATCTCGCGCGTCGTCGCCGAAGTTCCGGCGGCAATGAAGTGATCGACGTGCGACAAGCCTTGATCAATGGCAGCGATGCAGCCCTCAATGCGTCCAGCGTTCCGTTCACCGGAGAAGATCTGCCCGATGAGTGGGCTGCCGGGCTCCTGCACATAGATTTCCATGAGGTGGGCGAGCAGGCGAGCCCGAGCGGCCGCCTGCGCGTCTCGCGGTCGCAAGCCGGTTGCAAACGCGTCGGCGAGGTATTCGACGATGACCGTCGACTCCGGAAGCCCGGTGCCGTCGTCGAGCACGAGCGTCGGCACCTTCCCGATGGGATTGATCGCCAGATAGTCCGGTGACTTCTGGAAGTCCGGCAGCCACTGGCCGGAAGGCGCTATCTCGACCCGCAGGTCGTAAGCGTAGATCGCCAACCGTACCCTCGCGGCGAATGGAGATACGAACGAGTTCAACAGCTTCATGGAATAACCCTTATTGTGCGGACATGCGGGCACGTCGTTCTTTGGTGCCTGCGGGATTGAAGAGAGGCAGATGATCTGCCGCGGAATAGCGATTTTCATATTCGATTGGGCACGAGAAAACGGCGAGTGCCGGGTCTACGGCATCCGTTCCGCAAGCGATGATCGAACTGGTCGGCATCACCGCTCGACGCCTTCGGACACTGCCAACGGCCGGCCGAACAGGCCGTGCCCTTCGATGACCAATGCACCGAGGAACGTCAGCACCTCCACGCGATCGTGGCCGAGTTGATTACGGTAGCCGATGACGACTGTGTTCACGCCGCGCCAGCATGCGGTGAGGTCGAAATGAAGTCCGGGGTTGCGGCGCAGGGCTTCGAGCCAATAGCTCCGAAGCGCATCCTTGCCCTTCACCACGCCGTCGGGCGCGAACCCGATGTGCACCGCAACAGGCGATGTGAAGATCACCTCGTCATGGAAATGCCTCAGGACGGCGTCGACGTCGTGGGCGTTCCACGCTGCGACCCAAGCTTGCGAGAATGCGATGTCATCGAACTCGGACGCCATGGCTCAGGGCCTGGCTTCCAAGATGCGAGCTCGAACAGGGAAGAGCGCCATCAGTTCGGCATCTCCGGGTTCGTATTGATGACCCACGGCGTGCCGAAGCGGTCGGTCAGCATGCCGAATCCCGGTGACCAGAAGGACGTGTCGAAAGGCATGGTGACGGTTCCGCCTTCAGCGAGCGCTTCAAACACGCGGCGCGCGTCCTCGACGTCGCCCGTGTGGAAGCTTGCCGAAAAGCCGGCCATCTCCCGACCGAATTCCGGAGGTGTATCGCACCCCATGATCGCCTGGTCGCCTGCTTCGAGCCAGGCATGCATGATGCCGTCCGTCGCCCGGGCGCAGTCCGGAACCGCGCCTTCCGGCGCGTCCGCGAAGGTGATCATCGTCGTGATCTTGCCACCGAAGATCGCGGCGTAGCGCTCGAAAGCCGCCCGGCACTGGCCATTGAATAACAGGTTCGTGACAAGCTTCATGAACAGGACTCCTTCGATCGTTATGCAAGCCAGGCATCCAGCCGGCCGAATGAGCTCTCCCAACCGTGGCGGTGGCCCGCGAGGCTCTGGGCGGACTTCAATTCGGCATGGGTGAAGTCGAGCCTCGTCCGGCCGCCCGGGGCGTCATCCAGCGCGACCGTGACTTGCGTATCGACCGGTGCCCCATCCTCGTGGTCGCCTTCCCACCTGAACGTGAAGATCAGGCGCTCTTCGGGGACGATCTCGAGGTACACGCCATGTTGGCGCAGTGAACGGCTGCCATCGGCGGACTCCAGCGTCGCTGACCAGCGACCGCCGACCCTCAGGTCGGACGTCGCGCTGACTGCAGGCCACTCGACTGGCCCGAGCCAGCGCACGATCATCTCCGGCCTGGTCCATGCGGCCCAGAGCAGCGCTCGCGGGGCGTCGAACAGCCGTCGGATGTGAAGCGTCGGACGATCGTCGACAATCGGATCAGTCGCCATTGCCGTCGCCGCCGTTGATGTCTTTGAGATACTCGTCGAGGCGATCGAAGCTTGCGTCCCAGAAGACGCGATATTGATCGACCCACTCGGCGACAGCTCGCATCGCCTTCGGTTCGAAGCGAGCCGGACGCTGCTGGGCAGTCTTGCTTCGGCTGATGAGCCCCGATCTCTCCAGAACCTTCAGATGCCGTGAAATCGCCGGCAAGCTCATGGCGAACGGCTGCGCGAGCTCGTTCACGGACATGACGCCTCGGCTGAGGCGCATGAGGATGGCACGCCGCGTCGGGTCTGCAAGTGCTGCAAAGCGCTCGTTCAAGAGATCTTCGGCCATCGGCTTCCTCTTATTTAACGAGTATGTTAAGTAAGCGGGCCTTGTGAGTCAACCGACAACGCTCGCGTCTGCTCGAATCATTTGACGCGGTAGGGCGGGGAGCGCGCGGGAGGAGCCTGCGGGGCGGAACATCTCCGGTCGGCAGGATCGGGGAGGAGACAGATGCCAACAGAGCGGCGTCCGCGAGAGGGTAGTCTATGATTTCTTGTTTGCGTCGATGGCTGCCGATCCTGGGCGTTCTGAGCCTCGGCGGTTGCATGGGAGTGGGGCGTTCCTCACCCGCCGCGCAAGACACTGCTGCCGTAGCACTGCTCAGGGATAATGATGGCAAGGAGGTCGGACGAGCCTACGCGGCCATGAAGGGCCACGATCTGTACGTGTTCGTGAACATCGAGGCTCCCGTGGGAAGATCGCTGGGATTGCACAGGTTTGTCATGCGTTCGGTGGGGCGATGTGATGCGACCCACGCGTCGCCGGGTGGTCGACCCCTCGGCATTCCCGGTGAAGGGCAACGCGGCTTCCCAGTGTCACCATGGACCGCCGATTTCGGTGCCTATCGGACCGGGCAAACGTCGCATGTCTTTACGGGCGTACGTCTCAGGCGCGCAAGGCGGGCATTGCTCGATGGTGATGGTTCGGCGTTCGTGGTCCTCGTGGCGGATTACGACGACCCTGGATCATCTCGGGCAGACACTGCGGCATGCGGTGTATGGCAGGGCGCGCGATCGCCCGTGGATGCGCGGCGATGGGCTCGCGGCTCGGTTCCGCTCTTCCAGTAGCTCGAGCATCTCGCCTTCCCGTACGTGCGCACAGTCCTGCCGCAGCTGGGACCTAGTCCCAGGGTTCTCGGCATTTCATGTCGATCACGCGACGCTCGAGATTGCTCGGCGAGCCACCGACACGCTTGAACTCCTCGTCCACGCAGCGCTGCGAGCGAGTGCGTGTGTCGCGCGGATGGAGTGCATTGTCGAGAGCAAGGACATCAGCCTGCTCTTGCGGCGTGAGCTGATGAAGTTGCTTATGACCGTTCATAAGTTCTTCGTAGTTCGACCGCGCTTGCTCGGTTCGATCGGCACCAGTCCAAGCGTTGCCGAGCAACGCAGGACTTAGAAGGACTGCCGTCACCGCTGCGGAAAAACGCATTCGATCCTGCTCCTCCAGCGGGCGTCGCCCTGGCATGCACAGCCCCGACCATCGGATCGTCTTCGACTTGCGGGACGATCGCCTGCAAGCTGCCCGGCAACCCAGCGGGCGACGGGGACTCTGGAATTTAACCGATGCGTTAAATATGGTGGGCGGGCAAGTCAATCCTGGACAAGCACCTCTCGCAGAAGATCGAACACGCCTGGGCCGACGCATTGGGCGACGTTGAAGCGCATGAAGCCGGTCGCGGACTGGGCGAGGCTGAACACATTGCCAGGCGCCAAGACGATGTTCTTGTCCAGCGCCCGGCGCGCACACTGGGCAGCGTTCATACCGTCTGGCAAGCGACACCACAGGAACATCCCCGCACGTGGCTCGATCCATGGCACGACGCCGTGTTCGCCGAGCTGCTGGGCGGTTTCCCCTCTGGCGACGCGGAGGCGCGCCCGAAGCCCTTGAAGATGACGGCGGTAACTTCCGTCCTGGAGGACATGCAACACCAGCTCGCTGGACAGCCGGCCCGCGCCGAACATGGTCGCGATCGAGAGGTCGACAAGCCGGTCCAGCCAGTCGGACCGGATCGCGATGTAGCCACAGCGGACCGCGGCCGAGAGCGTCTTCGAGAAGCTGGCGATGTGGATGACCCGCTCCAGCCCGTCCAGCGCCGCGAGCCGCGGGGCCGGCTCGTCCTCGAGGTCGGCAAAGATATCGTCTTCGATGATCGTCAGGTCATACCTGTCCGCGAGCCGCAACAGACGATGCGCCGTCGTCAGCGAAAGCGTCGCGCCGGTCGGATTGTGCACGCCCGAGTTGGTGATGTAGAGCCGCGGTTGCCGGTCGATCAGGGCTTGTTCGAACGCGGCCATATCCGGCCCTTCCGCGGTCATCGGCACGCTGATGATCGTCGCACGGTGGGCGCGCAGAAGTGCGTGGAAATTGAAGTAGCAGGGATCGTCGACCAGCACGACGTCACCCGGCGCGATCAGTAGCCGGCAGAGCAGGTCTATCGCCTGGGTGCCGCTTTCGGTCAGCATGAGTTGCGAGGGGCTGCAATGGATGCCGCGCTCGCCTAGTCGCCGCGCCAGCAGTTGACGGAGCGGAAGCAGGCCCAGCGGTGTGCCGTAGTCGGCGAGCGCGCCATCGTCGGCGCGGGCAAGCGTGCGCAACGCTCGCCGGACCTCTCCCTTGGGCAGCCAGTCGGGTGGCAGCCAGCCGCAGCCCGGCTTGAGGACGTCGTCGCCCGTCTCCAGCGACTGGCGCGACACCCAGAGCGGATCCACCGCGCGGTCCAGGCGAGGCGCGATGTCGGCGAGCGACAGGGGCTCTCCCTGCCTGGCAACGAAGAAGCCCGATCCCCGCCGCGAGAGAATGACCCCCTCGCTCGCGAGCCGGTCGTAGGCCTCTACCACCGTCGACTTGGAGACCTGCGCTGCCTCAGCGGCGCTGCGGATCGAAGGCAGCTTGGCTCCCGGCTGCAGGGCGCGCGAAGCAATCTGGCGATGGACGCCGTCGATGATCCGCTGGACCAGAGTTCCGCCTCCTGAGCCGGCCATGTTCGACACCTTGCTGCTCCTCGGACCGGTACAGTTTGCTTCAACCTTACTGGATTGTCTCTGTCGCTGAACGCTGTCTTTGCGGCAAGAGGAGTCATGAACAAGACGCTCGAAGGATGGACATGCGGCCTGATCGGCGTGCTGATCTTCAGTGGCTCGCTGCCAGCCACTCGTCTGGCGGTCACCGATCTCGACCCGGTGTTCCTGACGCTCGTGCGGGCTGCCATCGCCGGGGTTATCGGCTTCGTGGTGCTCGCGCTGTCCCGCCAGCCGCTTCCGAAGAAGGCCGACGTGAGATCATTGCTGATCGTAGCGCTGGGCGTAATTCTCGGATTTCCGCTGCTGACGGCCTTGGCGCTGCAGCGGATGAACGCCGCCTCCTCGATCATCTTCACGGGGCTGCTGCCGCTATCGACCGCGATCTTCGCGGTATGGCGCGCGCGGGAGCGTCCAGCGCGGGGCTTCTGGCTGTTCGCGGTGCTCGGCGGACTTTGTGTCGGGAGCTATGCGTGGTCACCCTCGGCCTTGTCTCACCTGTCCGGCGACATGTTGATGCTGGCGGCGATCATCCTGTGCGGGCTCGGCTATGCCGAGGGTGCGGTGCTGTCGCGCCGTCTCGGAGGCTGGCAGGTCATCTGCTGGGCTCTGGTTCTGACCCTGCCGGTCGCGCTCCTGGCACTCGGCGTCGCGGCGCGGCCGAACTGGCCCACCGTCGGCGTGCCGGCGTTGATCGGGCTCGCTTATGTCTCGCTGTTCAGCATGCTGATCGGCTTCATGTTCTGGTATCGCGGGCTTGCGCTCGGGGGCATCGCGGCGGTGGGGCAGCTCCAGCTCGTCCAGCCGCTCTTCGGCCTCGGGCTGGCCGCGCTGCTGCTTCACGAGCAGGTCGGCTGGGGGATGGTCGTCGCCCTCCTCTCGGTCATCGCCTGCGTCGCTGGTGCCCGCCATTTCTCCGTCGCGACGGTCCGAGCATGACCGATTTCCATTCCAGATCGTGTAGCTGGGGCGTCTGATGTACGAGTTCGAGACGGTCGACGTGTTCACCGATCGCCGGTTCGGCGGCAATCCGCTGGCGGTGTTCCCGGATGCTCGAGGTCTATCCGCGGCCGAGATGCAGGCGCTCGCCGCCGAGCTCAACCTCAGCGAGACGACTTTCGTGCTGCCGCCCGAAGACGAGGCGAACACAGCCCGGGTGCGCATCTTCAACCGTACCGCCGAGATGCCTTTCGCGGGTCATCCCAGCATCGGAACCGGCTACGTGCTGGCGAAACGAGGGCGTGCACGCGATGGGATACTGACGCTCGAGGTTCCCGCAGGTCTCGTCCGCGTCGAGATCGAGACGGACGAGGATGGCCGCGCTGTCGGCGGTCTCATCTCGGCTCCACAGCCGCTGACGACGGGCGAGACCATCCCGGCCGCGACGATCGCTGCCTGTCTCGGGCTGGCCGTGGAGGACGTCGTGGTCTCTGCCCACCAGCCGGTCGTCGCCTCGGTCGGCAATCTGTTCGTGCTCGCGCAGGTCACGGAAGAAGCGTTGAGCCGCTGCCTTCCGAACGTCTCCGAGTTCCGGGCCGCCCAGGACGCGCACCCCTCGATGGCCGGCCGTTTTTCTTTGCACGTCTATGCGGGCGACGGCAGTCGGCTGCGCGCGCGCATGTTCGCGCCGCTCGCCGGCACATGGGAGGACCCGGCGACGGGGAGCGCGAATGCCCCGTTGGGCGCGCTCCTGCTCTCGCTCGGATCAGCCGACTTCGCCGAGTTCGAGGTCCGACAGGGCGTGGAGATGGGACGTCCGAGCCTGCTCATCGTCACCGCGCGCCGGCGTGCCGACGGCATCCGTGCGACCGTTGCCGGACGCTGCGTGCCGGTTCTTGCCGGGCATGCGCAGGTCAGGGACACGGAACGATGAGCCTGCCGGACCCGGCTGCAGGATGATCTTGGGCGCTCATGCCTCCTCGTTCGTGACCGGCTTTGCGGTCTCCGGAGCTCTCATTGCAGCGATCGGTGCACAGAACATGTTCGTGCTCCGGCAAGGGCTGAAGCGCGAGCATGTCGGCACCGTAGTCCTGATCTGCGCTTGTGCCGATGCTCTGTTGGTTGCGGTAGGCGTCGCCGGGCTTGGCGCCGTGCTGGGGCGGGCACCCGCGCTCAGCCGCGCGCTCGCTCTGGGGGGTGCGGCGTTCCTCGCCTGGTACGGCGTCGGCGCGCTGCGTCGGGCCCTCGAGCCGGGCGCCTTGCAGCCCACATCCGGACAACCCCCTTCCTCGCTGCGCGCCATCGCGGGCAAGACCGCCGCTTTCACGTTCCTCAACCCGCATGTTTACCTGGACACGGTGGTGCTGATGGGATCGATCGGCGCCGCTCAGCCGGGTGTTGGGCGCTGGGCATTTGTCGCCGGCGCCGCAACCGCAAGCGGCACCTGGTTCGCCGCGCTCGGATACGGCGCGAGACTGCTCGGCCCACTACTGGCGCGACCGATCGCCTGGCGAGTGTTGGACGGAGCGGTCGCGGTCATCATGTTGATGCTCGCCTTGGGCCTGCTGCTTCGCTGAAGCGAGCCCCTCTATCACTCAGCAGCAGCGACAATGGTCAGCGCGGATCTTGTTCTCCGATCATCCCGGCGCTCGCCAGGAGCTCTGTGGAATGGTTTGGTGATTGAAGCACGCCCGAAACATCGCCAGTCAGTCACGGACGCCGCCGCGTCCGGGAAATGCATCAGTCTCTCTCGGACTTGGTTCAGCGCGCTCCATCGCGATTGCGCCTTGTGATTTTCGACAGGGTGTCGAGGATGGTCGCTGTCGTTACAATCGTGGCGAACTCCTCGTCGAGATCACTGAGCGCTGCGGCATGGACTTCCGCTGCAGGTCGAACACGCCCATCCAGCCCGATGCGATCGAATGTCGCGGTAGCATCCTCGACGACGAACGTGCGGAAACCAAGATTGCCGGCCATTCGGGCGGTGGTGGACACGCAATGGTTGGTCGTCAGCCCGACGATGACCAACGCTTCTATTCCGGCGGCCCGCAGGTCCGCCTCCAGCTTCGTCCCGATGAAGGCACTGCTGACGATCTTGCGGTAAACGCGCTCGCCTTCGATCGCCGCAGTCTCGGGCATGGGCAGATTGCCCGGCGTTCCCCGTCGGAACAAGCCATCGGTTCCTGGAGAATCGTGCTGCACGTGGAGAGCTGGAGCGCCGGCGCGGCGCCATGCGGCCAAGAGCTCGGCGACCCGTTGTTCTGCAGTCGGATTGTTGCGCCGCCCCAAGACGGGATCGCGAAAACCTTCCTGCAGATCTACGACGAGTAGCGCCGTTGCAGCATCAGGAGACATCCAAATTCCTGTCGTACGGCGTCACATACGTGCAGCGAGCGGATGCCGTCGCCATCCGATCTTCTTTTCGGGCGCGGTGTCTCACCCGAGAGGATGATATTCGCTTCTCGCAACCTGAAATCGCATCCCTCACGCCCCGCGAGTGGCTTGACTTCAGCATCTGGCTGTCAGACGCGATGGCGGAAAGGACGTTTTCCCGATGAATCCGGCCATCCCCCGCCGCGTCGCCTTCCATGTTTATCCCGGTTTCGACATCCTCGACCTCGCCGGAACTGTGTCTGTGTTCGCGCACGCAAACTCCGCTCAGGATGGCGCCTACAATCGGCAGGTTGTTTCCGCGTCGGCAGGACAGGTGGTCAGTTCGAGCGGCGTATCGGTCGACACCGTGGCATACGACGGAGACCCCGTTGACACGCTGATCGTCCTCGGTGGCGCGCCCGATGTAATCCGCCAGCCTCCAGCTCATGTGCTCGGATCGATATGTGACCAGGCCGGTTCTGCCCGGCGCATCGCGAGCACGTGCACAGGAGCATTCCTGCTCGGCCACGCGGGTCTGTTGAATGGTCGCCGAGCCACCACTCATTGGCGTTTCGCGACCGAGCTGCAAAGCAGGTTTCCCAATGCTCGGGTCGAGGTAGATCGTATCTTCGTCAACGATGGGCCTGTCTGGACCTCTGCCGGAGGAACGGCCGGGATCGACCTCGCGCTTGCCCTGGTGGAGGAGGATCTCGGGATTGCCGTGTCCCGACACATCGCGCGGGGCCTCGTGGTGTACCACCGTCGCCTCGGCGGGCAGTCGCAATATTCTGCCCTGCTGGAGCTCGATCCACCCTCGGACCGCATTCGCCGAACGCTGGCGTTCGCGCGTGAGCATCTTCGTGAACCGCTGCCGGTGTCGCGCCTTGCAGACGAAGCGAGCTTGAGCGAACGGCAATTCGGGAGGGCATTTCGAGCCGAGACGGGCGTCACGCCGGCAAGAGCGATCGAGCGGCTGCGGGCGGAGGCTGCGCGTCCCCTCGTCGAGGAAGGGCGCCAGTCCCTGGAAGCCATCGCACGCTCCGTTGGCTTCTACGACGCGGAGCAGATGCGACAGGCATTCATCCGAGCGTACGGACAGGCTCCGCAGGCTATCCGGCGGGTAAGTCGTACTCATGCGTCGCAAAGTGCGGCAGTGCAGTGAGCGTGGGATAGCGATCGTACGGCTATTGCCCGTTCGCTAAACTCGGAGGTGTTCGGGTCACGGCGTTCGTGCTTCGGGGGTGGATAAATGCTGCCGCGCCGCCGACACATTCACGGTCTTCGAAACGATGGGCATGTCACCATTGCCGCGGAAGTGAGCAGCGCGCCAGAACGTCTTTCCGGCCCGGTTGACTGAATGTCCTCGCACGAAGTGCAGACGAGGCGTGGAGCGCGTGGAGCCGGTGGCGTTTCTCCGGGCCGGCATCAGGCGCTCGCCTAGCCGCAGGCCCACTTCGATATGGTCCATCAGAGGGACTCGACCGCGCTTCACGCGTGCCGAGTTGAGACGGTCCAGATCGGTATGTTGTTCGCGCAGGACAGTCCGCGAGTTCAGAAGCGCTGCGAACGCGAGTGTGAAGGGCATAACGAACCACATCGCTGCCGCAGCCTTCGCCACGAAGGTCTGATATTCGGCGCGTGTGCACCTCTGAAAGGCCGCGGTCCACGCCGGATCCATGTGCAGAGTGGCGTGCCGCAGCAGGGCGGTAACATGGGGGAGTTCCCCATGACGCAAACGGAAGGAGCTCTCGGAACCCTTCGGCACGACCGCAAGGTGGTCGAGATCGAACGATAGCGTCCCGGGCGCTAGATCCACATTGCCGGCGGAGTCTTCGGAGAACCGCGTCAGCGCCGCCTGCCTGCCACTCGCCGAAGCTTCTACGAGCACGGCCATGCGCGTGTTGGTCAGAGTACCGGGAGGAGCGGTGGGATCCGGCTCTTCGAACCACTCCAGCCAGAACCGATCAGCCGGCATTCGTAAGAGCGGGTTGTCGGGTTCGAACAGGTCGGGTTGAGTCCTTATCAAGTCGCAGCACTGTTGCGATGCGGCGGGGTCGAGCATGTACCGGAGGCGGCAGCTCTCGATGTCGGACGAGCGGACACCGACTCCGGGAAGCGGATACCGGCGTCCGGTTCTATCCTCTCCAATCCTGGCTCGGGGGGCGTGGCTTATGCTGTCTATGAGGCGCACCGATAGTCTTCCCGCCCTCACGGAGCATGCTGCATGGTCTTAAATGGTCTGTCGTATCCGATGCTGTTTGATCATCTTGCATACAGATATTGCAGCCCACTAGACGGCATTGTTAAAAGTCATCTATGAACTTTCGCACCATCTATAAGTTGAGTGTAACTACCCAAAGCAGTTGTTGTCCTTGATGGTCTTGAGAGACAAAGACCAATCGAGACCCTCGTCACGTCGCGAATTATCGCCAGACGGACCATCACGGCAAAGGACGTTTCTCCATCGATTTGCGCCATCGAGTTGGCGGCAAGCTGCGCCGTTTCGCGATCGCCACGTTTGTTTCTATCTGTCGATCGTACGCGATCCCCAGATCGCGTGGAGCGCCGCTAGGTAGAACCGAGATATTTGCCGGCGGGCAGGAACCGGCTTCAGCCGGTGGGGATGGTGGACGCGAACGCGCTATCGGCTTGCGTTTCGATCGTCAGCAGACTAGACACTGAACCATATGGTTCAGTGTAGCCGTCCACATCTCGATGCGTCGTTCGCCGCGCTGTCGGATGCCACCCGACGCGGCGTGCTTGAGCAACTCGCACGTGCGGACGCTTCGATCACGGACCTGGCCGAGAGGTTCGAAATGACCCTCACGGGCATGAGGAAGCATGTCAGCGTCCTGGAACAGGCAGGCCTCGTCACCACCGAGAAGGTGGGGCGCGTGAGAACCTGCAAGCTTGGCCTTCGCGACCTGGAGGCGGAGGCGGCTTGGATCGAGGCATACCGCCAGCACTGGGATGCCCGCTTCGATGCGCTCGACGCGGTGGTCGAGGAATTGAAGCGCAAGGAGAGACCCGATGAATGAGAGCGGTAGCAAGCCCGTCACGCAGAACCGCACGACGATCGAACGGAAGTCCGATCGCGAGCTCGTGGTCACGCGAACCTTCGACGGCCCGACGCGCCTCGTGTTCGAGGCATGGGCCAAGCCTGAGCTGTTCCGACGATGGTGGGCGCCCAAGTCGTTCGGCTTGACCATCATCTCGTACGAGGCCGATGTCCGCACCGGCGGCACCTACCGTCTCGAGATGGGTCACGCTTCCTCAGAGCAGTCCATGGCGTTCTTCGGCCGGTACATCGAGGTGAGGCCGCCCTCCCGCCTCGTCTGGACCAATGACGAGGCCGACGAGGATGGTGCGGTCACCACAGTGACCTTCGAAGACCAAGCCGGGGCGACGCTTGTCGTCGTGCACGAGCTCTACCCCTCGAAGGAAGCTCTCGACGAGGCGCTGGCCTCTGGCAGCACGAGTGGCTGGGGCCAGCAGTTCGAGCAGCTGGACGAGATCCTCGTCGGTTTGGGAGGCTGACCGGCAGGTGATGAACGCCGCCATGAGCAATCCCGCCACGCAACGTGCCGCCGAGGGCGGCGGCGGCACCATCCTCGCCAACGGCATTGATATCCACTACCGCCGAATAGGCGGTGACAAACCGCCGCTTGTAATTCTGCATGGCCTGATCGGAAGCGGCGCATGCTTGTTGCCTCTGGCCCATGCCTTGGAGGACAGGTTCGATGTCATCCTGCCCGACGCCCGTGGGCATGGAGGCTCCAGCGCTCCCGGCAACGGCTATCGCTATCGCGATCTGGCCAGCGATGTCGCTGCGCTGATAGAGGCGCTGAAGCTGGAAGCGCCGCTGCTGGCTGGACATTCGATGGGCGGAATGACCGCGGCAGTTGTTGCGACCGAGCATAAGTCCGACATTCGCGCGGTCGCCCTTATCGATCCGACGTTCATCAGTCCGGAATGGCAACGGGAGGTTTACGAAAGCGGTGTGGCGACCGAGCATCAGCAGATGGTCCAGATGACAAGAGAGGACTTGCTTGCCCAGGCTCGCCTCAGAAATCCGGCCCGTTCGGAGGAAATGATCCAACATCTGGTGGACGCGAGGCTTCATACTAGGTTGAGGGCCTTCGATATTCTCACCCCGCCAAATCCGGACTGGCGAGAGCTGATGAAAGACATCGATGTTCCCGTGCTGCTCGTGGCAGGTGATCGCGGCGTCGTTTCGCCCGAGACCGCTTGGGAGTTGCAGCGCGTCGATTCATCGCTGCGCTACGAGCTGATCCCTGATGCCGGTCACGGCCTGCCTTATGACAAGCCCGAGCAGCTGGGCGCTGTGGTGTCAGCGTTCTTGGTGCAAGCGACTGCGGGCGGCTACGGCGCTAAGCTAGCGGGCTGACCCCTGTCTGCGGCAGACGTTCGCCCCAGCGCCGTTAAGTGGAAAGGCCGTGGTTCTACCTTTGCTGTTGGGCCGGGCCGTCTCGTCGAAATAAATAGTGAGCGATAAGGTATGTACGAGATCACAGCGAACGAGATTTCCTACGACGCAGACGGTCTGAAGATGACCGCCCATCTAGCACGGCCCCTCGGCGGAGATCGTTGGCCTGCAGTCCTCATCGGACACGACGGCGTTGGTCTTGATGACTACCAGCGGGGCCGCGCTGATGATCTCGCCGCGCACGGCTATGTCGCGCTCGCCATGGACTTTCATGGCGGACAGACCTTTTTTGGCCGGCCGGAAGCAATGTTGGCTCGAACCCTGCCTTTGCTGGCCGACGCTGAACGGATGCGAGCCATTGGCCGCGTAGCGCTGAACACTCTGCTCGCGATACCTGCGGTTGACGCCAACCAGCTCTTCGCCCTCGGCTACGGTGCTGGCAGTCATATCGTCCTTGAACTTGCGAAAACAGGCGTACCCTTCAAGGCTGTCGCGGCGGTTCATCCCAGCCTGCCCGAACCCGATGCCTGCGACTGGCGCGATGTGAGTAGCACGATCCTTCTTTGCACCGGCTCCGAGGACCCTATCTGCACTCCCGCCCAACTTCTTGCGTTTGGCGGCGCGCTGCAGGACGCGCGAGTTGATTGGCGTGTAAGCATCTATGGCGGTGCCAAGCACGCGTTTTGGTCCCGGCCTACAAGAGCAGATGGATCATTGGCCGAAGGACCAAGTCATGTTCAGGCGACCGTGCCAGGTGTTGGCTATCACCCGAAACATGCGGAGCGTTATTGGCGAGCAATTGTCGACCTCTTCGAAGAGGGCGGGCCAGCCCGCTGCTAGCCAATAATGCGCCTCAGATCAGATCGAGGACGGAGGCGGTTTACGGACATGCCCGATCGCGGACCAACGGCGCGGAACGCTCATCGGGCGCGGGGATAGAGGAACGCGCTGTCGATGGCAGGCATGCCGATCCGGCGATAAAATGCTTTAGCCTCGGGCGCCGATACAAGCAGGCACATACTCTCTTGACCGGCATGCTCCCGAGTAAGCGCTATCAGGCGCCTGCCGATCCCCCTGCCTTGAAAGTCTCTGTCGACGGCCAGATCAGACAGGTAGCATGCATAGGACCAGTCAGTCAGCGAACGGGCTATCCCGACGAGCTGCCCCGAGTCGATAGTACGCGCGGTGATCACGAGACTGGCACCGTCCAACATCCTTTGCAGACGCGGTATATCATCAACTGGCCGCCGACCTCCGAGGCCAGAACGATTGAGCACGTCTGCAAATTGAGACGCTGCAACCTGCTCCCGCTGATAACGAAACGTCATTGGTGACTTTCAAACGGCCTGAGCTGCGGACCGAGGCAGCCCCCCTAATCGCCGCAGGGGTGGCAGCGAGATATAACGTGCTTGCGTGTGCGGCAATCGGATCGCGTGTCTAAACCTGCGGTCGGGTGCCCAAGCCCTGCCGCACCTGCGTGCCCTCGAAGGTCAGCACCTCGTTCGCCTCTCCGCCGCGCTGATCGCGGTGGTGGATGACGATGGCACCTACCCCGACGTAGACGTCGATGAGTGTGAAATGGAGGTCAGGTACCTTGGCCAGCGCGCGCCTCCAGTAGTCACGCAAGGCTGCCTTGCCTCGGACGATGCCCGCGCTTTCCGGAATGACGGCACGCGCGATGGGCGAGGCGAAGACCACGTCCTCGTGAAAGTGCCGGAGGATTGCCTCGATATCGTGCCGGTTCCAGTCGGCCACCCAGTCTGGCGCGAACTGCCGCGGATCGTCAATCACAGCGCAGACCCGGTGAACGTTGCAGCCTCCAGATCGAAGCTGCCGTCCTTCCCTATTGCCAGCTGGCGGCGCACCTCCGCTCCGGCTTCGTGCTGGAGGCGGCGCAGCATGGCGACGTTGTCGGGCGGCGTGTTCGTCCTCTGTGTCCACACCGCGAAATCCATGTGCAATGACCGCACCATCTTGCTTTCCACGGCAAAGCCCGCTTGCGACAGGCCATCGGCGAGTTCCGCGACGCTATAGTTGCGGACGTGAGAGGGATCGCGCAGATACTCGACGACCTGCAGATGCGTGTCGGATGCGCGATCATCGGGCGCGACCGTGTCGATGAAGACGAGCAAGGCACCCGGCTTTGACACCCGCCGCGCCTCGGCGAGGCCGGCACGCAGATCGCTCCAGTGATGCGCGGTAAATCGGCATAGCACGGCATCGAAGCTCGCGTCGTCGAACGGCAGGGCCTCGGCGGGAGCGACCTCTCCGACGATGTTGCCGATGCCCCGCTCGGCCGCCTCCGTCAGAACGGCTGCGATCATCGCCGGCGTCACGTCGCACGCGACCACTTGCCCGACATGTGGCGCGGCGCGGTAGCTGACGTGCCCGCCGCCGCAGCCGAGGTCCAGCACCCGATCGGACCCGCGTCCGGTCAGAAGCGCCTCCAGCTGGTCAAGGTCGGGGCCGCTCGCATGCACGGCGCTGACGACATAGGCCGATGCGCGAGGGCCGTAATGCCCGATGGTTTCCTGATGTTGGTCGACCGTCATGAACAGCACCTCCTGCGCGCCAGTTACTTCGGCTGCAAACTGGTACAAGATTGGCATTTATCCTGGTATCAAGTCTGCCATGCAGATCCCTTCCGACCAGCGTGCGGCTCTCGGTGGATTCGTGCGGACCCGGCGCGAGGCGCTCTCGCCAGGGCCGCTCGGCTTGCCCACGCACGGCCGCAGGCGAACGCCGGGCCTCCGCCGCGAGGAGGTCGCGCAACTCGCCGGACTCAGCACGACGTGGTACACTTGGCTGGAGCAGGGGCGCGACATATCCATGTCGGCCGCAGCGCTCTCGCGCCTCGCCGAGGCGCTCGCGTTGAACGGTGCCGAGCGCGCCTATCTGTTCGAGCTGAGCCGCCATCGCGACCCGCAAGCGCCGGTTCCCTCCCGCCAGACTGATCTACCCGCGGTCTTTCGCGTTCTCGTCGATGCCGCGACTTGTCCGGCTTACGTTATCGACCGGCTGTGGCACGCGCGGTGCTGGAATGCCGCGGCGGGCGACTTGCTGCGACCCTGGCTGATCGCGAGCGACACGAACCTGCTGCGCTACATGTTCCTGGCCCCCTCAGCCCGCACATTCATCTGCGACTGGGAGGAGCGCTCCCGCCGACTGCTCGCCGAGTTTCGCGCCGAGACCGCGCATCGGCCCGATGATCCCGGCACCGCGGAGCTGATCGCGGAGCTGACAGAGGCGAGCGCCGACTTCCGCCAGCTGTGGGGCAGCCATCGCGTGCTGGCACGCGAAGGGGGCTTGCGCTTGTTCCATCACCCCGAGCATGGGCTGATTCGTGCCGAGCAGATGACCTTCTCGCCGGTCGGCCATCCCGATCACAAGCTCGTTATGTTACTGCCGGCGCAGGCGCCTTCCTGACGCTCGGCAACCTGTTGCGGTCGACGGCCGTTCGGTCGAGTTGCCGGGACTTGGCCGCCTGCGATCTCACGCTGTTGCGCTACGGGCGGATCCAATCCACGCTGTCACTCGATCGCAAGGCGCGCGCGCCGACGTCGTCACCGTTTCGAGGGACTTGCCGATCCTGTGTTCGGCTGCACCACAAGACGAAAAGGGCACGAGATGGGCATCATGTCGTGATGACTTCCGCTCGATAGTCGGCGGTGCCAGCCCAGGTCAGGCGATACAGCGCACCTTGCACCACAGATTGAACCACGTTCGGCCATAGAGCAGCGATGCATGTCCCGCCGGCGTGACGGACGGAGGGGTAGATGATGCCGTTGTGGCCGGCGGCTCGTGCCGCCGCAGCCAAGGCGTTGCCGGCAGGGTAGCCGGCGGCGGGATCGGGATTGAGGCTGGGGTGCGCGGGGACATTCCGGAGGTCGACGAACACGCCGGCCATGCTCGCGAGCATCTCGCTGTACTCGACGACCGCGTTGAAGTCGCTTGTATCCGCCAACGCCTTGGTGAGGTGGTGCCCGACCTCGGCGATGCAGGTCTCGACGGCTAGAGCGGCATACCAGGCGCCGCGCTCCGCGGGATTGAAGCGGTTAGGCTCTCGCGGCTTGGCGTAGGCGAAGCTCGCGTTGATGAACCTGGCATGCGGTACGCCATGCACCAGCTCGACAGCACGGAGCCCGCTGGAGCCTCGTTCCTCAGCAATCAGGCGGCCGCTGGTCGCACCCTCGATCTCGGCAAGCAGCGCGAGCTCGTCCTCGTTGTCGACGAGCGGTGCCATGACCGCCTCGCGGAGCCTCGCGCTGGCGACGAGACGTACCGTTCGAGGAAACCCCTCCCTGACCAGCGGTACGCCATCGATCGATCCGTCCTCAGAGACCGCCACGTAGCGCGTCGATATACTGTCGGGTTTCCAGCATGCGGGGAATGCCGCCGGTGATCATCGCCTGGATCGGTGACAACCGATCAAAGATCGGCCCCCGATTGGGGAGCCGTGGCCACCGGTCGGCCATGCCGTCGGCGAACAGCAGGTGCAGGCCCTTGAACACGCCGACGAGCGCAGATGCGCGGGTCAGCTGATCCTGGCTGAGAACGCCTTCCCACCTGCCTGCTTTCATCCGGTCCCAGGTGCTTTCGGAGACCCCCAGCAGCGCGGCGCCTTCGGCATTGCTGCCGTCCCACGCATCAATAAGCCGCAACACGGCCTTGACTGCCGGAGCTGTCAGCCGCGAGCGATCGGCCTCAACGGCAAAGGTCTGAAGATTGCCAGCCTCTGCTACCGGTCCATGCAGCTGAACGACGTTGGTCATACGCGCATCTCCTGACGCGATGATATACGTCATATGGTGCTTGCCGTCAAGGTGGGAGGGTCAATCCACATTGGCGCGGTAAACCCTCTCACGACTGATACACAGAGATATGCCAGCGGTGAGGAAGGCTGTTCACGCGGGACAGTGAGCGCAAGCACGACGTGTGATCCGGCTCGGCAGAGAAGTCGCGCTGCGGCCCATACCTTGTACGGATCGGCTAAGTCGCCAATCGCCGTTACTTCACTGTGCAGAGCCACTACAGGGTTGCCGAATGTCGAGGGTGTTCACGCGAGCCGAATTCTACGACTTGGTGTGGTCGAAGCCTCTCACCCATCTCGCGAAAGAGTTCGCATTATCCGACGTGGCACTGCACAAGGTCTGCAGGAAGCACGACATCCCGCATCCGCCGCTTGGCTGGTGGGCGAAGAAGGCAGCCGGCAAGCTCGTTAAGAAGACGCCCTTGCCCAAAGCGGAGGCCGGCATCGCCGACACGATCACGATCGCGGCCGGCGAGCTTCGGCCCGAACCCGAGCTGATTGCAACCGCGCGCGAAAACGCCCGCTTGCTCGCATCGTCCATCGACGGGGGCGCGGCCCTACCGCCAAACCCCGTCGTCGAGCGGACGATCGCCCAGCTGCGCAAGGGCAAACCATCTGCGACCAACGGTCTCCTCACGGTCGCCGGCATGAATGTCATCAACGCGAGCGTGGCGCCGGCCTCAATCGATCGTCTCGAACTTGCGCTCAATCGCATCTCGGCGGCCGCAGCCACGCTCGGGATCAAGCTGGCACGGGGCGAGAAGACTGCCGCATTCATCTGCGATGGCGAGACGATCGCCTTCTCGATCAGCGAGGGTGTTCGACGCGAGAAGCATGTGCCGACCGAGGAGGAAATCGCTGAGCAGGAGGCGGCCCGAGAGCGACGCGCGCGTCGCTGGAACAGCCCTGGCAGCTGGGATGATGACGATTTCAACTGGTCATCATTGCGCGGGCCGGAATGGGACTACCACCCGACCGGCCTGCTCGCGGTCGAGCTGGAGCAGTCGTACCTTCTCGGCGGCAGCCCGAGGCGCTCCTTCAAGGACGCGAAGGTCCAGCGGATCGAGAACATGGCGAGCGACATCGCGGTTGGCATCGCCGTGCTGGCTGCGGCGAAGAAGGACGACGGCCTCAAACGGGAAGAGCAGACGCGGCAGCAGGAGGAGGCGCGGCGCCAGCGTGAGCTTGCCCTTCGGAATGACCACATCGCCGAGCGCCGCGGGAAGGCGCTAGATGAGGTGCTCGACGAGGTAGCGGCACTCGATCGACTTAAGCGACTGGTAGCGGGCTTGCGTGGTGAGGACATGGCGGGAAGCGCCGGCCGCGTCGCCGAGCTCCTGGCGCTCGCGGAGCGTCGACTGGCCTTGCGCGAGGCGGCTCTCTCGGCCGAAGGTCTGGAGCAGCGTTTCGAGAAGCAGAAGCTGTTCGGCGACGATGATGATCACGCCTTCCGCCCGCCATATGGCTACTGTTAAGCCGTCATCGGAGAATGCAAACCGGCGTGTCCGAGGACGTCCACCCTTTTCGGGACCACATGTTGGTGCTATTGATGGTGGCGGCGTTTTCCTGCTGCAGATACGTGAGGGAATTCAGCTTCTTGGGTGACCTATAGTAGTGTTCTTCTGGGCACCATTTGTTCTCCCCGGCAACGTCCGGGGACGTCCAGCAAGCGGCTGGTTTCAAAGCACAATTTCATCGACGATCGCTGGCAACTGTCCGGGTTGATCCAGTGGATTCCAGCAGAAGATACACAAAACGTGTCTCTTCCTGTGTCTGCTGGATCGACCCGGAAAACCCGGGAAAACGATGATGCTGACTCAACTCCAAATCACCGCCGCGAAACCAAAGGCCAAACCCTACACCCTCGCTGATGGGCAAGGGCTAGCTCTTTTCGTACAGCCGTCAGGGGCAAAACTCTGGCGCTTCCGCTACCGATACGGCGGCACAGCCAAGACCCTGCACATAGGGCCTTGGCCGACTGTCTCCCTCGCCGACGCCCGCGAGAAATGTCGCGAGGCTAGAAAGGCCATCGCCGCTGGGCACGACCCTATCCTTGAGAAGAAGCGGGCAAAGGTCACCGCGAAGTTCTCCGTGGCAACAAGCTTCAAGGAAGTCGCGCTCGAGTGGATCGCGAAATGCGAGCGCGAAGGACGGGCCGAGGTTACCATCGACAAGATTCGCTGGCTGCTTGGTATGGCATACCCACTGATCGGCTCCCACCCGATCAACGCCATCACTCCGACCGAGGCGCTGGCGGTGTTGCGTAAGGTAGAGACAAAAGGCCGCTACGAAAGCGCCCGACGGATGCGGAGCGTCCTTAGTCGAGTGTTTCGGTACGGCATTGCCACTGCTCGCTGCGACCGCGATGTCGCTGCCGATTTGCGTGGCGCACTTACGACTCCGAGAACCTCGCACCACGCGGCAATCACCGATCCGATCGGGGTCGGAGTCCTTCTGAAGTCGATTGATGATTATCCCGGGCAGGACGTCACCCGCATGGCTCTGCGGTTATCCCCACACCTGTTTGTCCGTCCGGGCGAGCTTCGGCAGGCAGAATGGTCCGAGATCGACGTCGACAAGGGAATCTGGTGCATCCCTGTCGAGAAGATGAAGATGCGCCGTGCCCATAGGGTACCGTTGTCCCGCCAGGCGCAAGCGATCATCGAAGAACTTCGCAAACTCACCGGGCATCGCCAACATCTCTTCCCATGCATGGGCAGCCCTAGGCGACCGATGTCTGAGAATGGCGTGAACCAGGCGCTGCGAAGAATGGGATACGAGGGTAGCGAAATGACCGCACATGGCTTCCGGGCAATGGCCGCAACGCTGCTCAATGAAATGGGCCGATGGAACCCCGATGCGATTGAACGGCAGCTTGCCCACCAAGAGGCATCATCCGTACGGCGCGCCTATGCCCGCGGCGAATATTGGGACGAACGAGTGCTGATGATGCAGCACTGGTCGGACTATCTCGACGAGTTGCGCGAGGCTGCAGAAGGGCCCCGACCCGCGGCTCCTGTGCGTAAGAAGCCTAAGTTGCAAAGATCGAAGGCGGGGCGGCCGCGCGTTCGCCCAAGGAGGTAGTGAGCGTACCCTGCGGGACATAGGTCCGATCTATGTCCCGCAGGGCAACCTTGTCCGCTTCATCTCTGAATGGCGCGGCTGCCGGTGGTGAGCGCCTTCAGGCTTTCGAACTGAATAAGCGTTACCCTGCCGACTTTGACCGTCTCCAGATCACCTGACTGGATCAGTTCATAGATCCGGGACCGACTTAACCCCGTGATCCGCACCGCGGTCGCTATCCGGACGGTGAGAGGCTCAATCTTTTTTTCCCAGCCCCGCTCAATCATCTTCACCTCGACCGTCGGCGCCAGAACCCGCTGACGCATCTCTGCGACGACGAGTTTGGCCGAGAAATCATGATGTGATTAGACACTGTTCGATGACGCGGAGTACCTTTCCGGGGTCATCCGGAATCTTGGTGCGTCCTGATTACCCCGACCGACAGAACGACGGGATCGTGATGGCCGCCTGGCACCTTCGACGATTACGATCTCGCCGGTTCGATAGGGACCAATAAGGACCGGTTGGGACTTCCTGGGTGTATCGAGGGTTCGAATCCCTCCCGCTCCGCCATTTACCTATTTCATCCAGACTCAAATCGTCCCAAAAACGCCGAATTTCCGGCGTTTTTTCGTATCCGGCTGTTTGATTGCGATCAATCGAATTGCATGGTATCCCACACATCATGTGGTAATAAATGTGGGAGCAGATTGTGGGCCGTTTGTCGGCCACGGCGGTGAAGGCGGCCAAGCTGCCAGGGCGCTATGGCGACGGCGACGGACTGTATCTGCTGATCGGGCGCACCGGCACGCGCTCCTGGGTCTGCCGGGTGCAGAAAGACGGCAAGCGGCGCGACATCGGCCTCGGCAGCGCGAAGAAAGTTTCGCTTGCGCTGGCACGCGAACGGGCGGGCAAGGTGCGCAGTCAGGTTGAGGCCGGCCTCGATCCCGTGTCCGAGCGCCGCAAGGAAGCGGGCATTCCCACATTCCGTGAAGCCGCCGCCATCGTCTTTGCCGAGAACAAGAAGAATTGGCGCAACGCCAAGCACCGCGATCAATGGCTGGCGACCCTCACCAAATATGCCTTTCCGCATTTCGGCGACACGGCGGTGAGCAAGGTGGAGGGGCCGGAGGTGCGCGATGCGCTGGTCGCCATTTGGCTGGAAAAGCCGGAGACGGCGCGTCGGGTGCGCCAGCGTATCGTCACGGTGATCGATTGGGCCGTCGCCAAGGGCTATCGGGACAACAGCCTTGCCGTAGCGGCGATGAACAAATCGCTGCCCCGCGTGAAGGCCAAGCCGGCCCATCACACCGCGTTACCCTATGCGGACGTTCCCGCCTTCCTCGTCAAGCTGCGCCAGCGCGAATCGGTCGGCCGCCTCGCCTTCGAGGCTCTGGTGCTGACGGCGGGGCGTTCGGGCGAGATACGCGGCGCGCTGTGGAGCGAGCTTGATCTCGACAAGAAGCTCTGGACGATCCCAGCGGAACGTATGAAGGCGGATCGCGAGCATGTCGTGCCGCTGTCCGATGCCGTTCTCAGCGTGTTCAAGCGGGCGGAAACCTATCGCGAAGTCCGCAACGATCTCGTGTTTCCCGGCCAGCACTATGGCAGGCCGCTGTCGGACATGACGCTGACCAAGATATGCCGCGACCTTGAAGTCGCGGCTGTGCCGCACGGCTTCCGGTCCAGCTTCCGCGATTGGGTCTCCGAGGAAACCGATTTCGACGGGGCCGTCGCAGAAATGGCGCTGGCGCATACGATCGAAAACAAGGTGGAGGCCGCGTATCGGCGCGGCAATCTGCTGGAGAAGCGGCGCAACTTGATGGATGCCTGGGCGAATCATTGTACGCCGCGTCCGGAGCAGTCGGCTGAATGATCGAAGTCGAACCACTACGAGATATCGCCGCGCGCCGTCTCTCCCCGCACGATATCGCGGCAGGGTATCGGCAAATCGACACCGTGGCGACCCGGCTGTATCGTCGGCTGACCTTCTTCAATGTGGCGCGCTCGGTTCTCGGATCACTGGGCGCTTTGATGGCGGCCGGAGGCATGGCTGCCGCGTTCCACGCACCTCCTCATGCCACCGCGTGGTTGGCGGAAGCGTTCGTAGCGTTTGGCACAGCCGTCGTGATGGCGAGTTGGCTCAGCGGGCGATTGATCCAGCGCCGAAAGCGCCTTTTTGCCGCACAGCCATATGATGCCCGCCTACCGTCTGAATTGGTCGCGGTGCTTCGCGACCTCGCGACGGGGCGGCTGCGCGCGATGATGCCGGTCGAATATGGGGCGGTCAGCACAAGCGCCCTTCGCTCTGTCGATGGCAAGATATTCGAGACGGAGCTTGTTGCTGGCACGTTCGCCAACCGCTTTGCGCCAATTCTTCTGCTGGCCGATCCAGCGAAGCATACGATCCTCTGGATGCCTTGGGGCAAAGGCTTGGGCCGATCGATCTACGTCGTGCGAGAGGAAGTCGGGAAATCGGACGAAGAGGCTCCGTCCCATAATAATGATGCTCGCGATCAGTGGCTGGTCGCGGGCGTCTTCCGGGATTTTAAGGCTGGGAGAGACGCCTTCATCGCCGAGCGTATTCCCCCGCACAACGCGGATTGGTTTCGCACTGTTCTAACTGTCGGTCGCCGCGAAATGCGGAAGGGTCGGCAACAGGGCGCACAAACGCGGGCCATTGCCGTCATACAGGACGAGTTGGGTAACAATCTGGGACCGAGAGGCGGCGAGTCGAAACATCTCATCAAGCAGCTTCTCCAGGGCAATTACGCCGGAACGGATATCAAAAGATATTTCGCGGCCCCGGACACCTGACGGCTCCACAAAAGGCCGGATATAATTGGATACGGCGGTTTTGCGCGGTTTCAGCGCGGATTAGCCCGGTTGCATCGACTTCATACAGGAGGATACCGATGCCGCCCGACGCCCCGATATTGTTGCTTACCATCGACGAGGTGATGCGCCTCACCGGCTACCGGAGCCGATCCAGCATCTATCGCCTCGTCCGTCAGAACCGTTGTCCCGCGCCAGTTCTCATCGGCGGCGGCCGGGTTCGGTGGCGATCCGGTGAGATCGAGCATTGGCTCCAGGACCTCCCCACGCAGCGTTACGCCTGATCCGCTGACACTACGCGGCCCCAGCCTTTTGATTGGCGGGCCGCTCCGCGTCAGCGGCTACCCCACGCCCGTCTCCGGCAATCGTGAGTTTCACGAAAGGATGCCCCATGCCCGTTTTCCGCAGCATCATCGCCCGACTGCGCCACCGGCTTTTGCTGGAAGGTAACGTCACCATCCACCTCCGAGCCGACGCGCGCACCGCTCGCTATGCGTTGCCGCTGATCCGAAAGCTGCTCGCTGATGACGAGGACGGCGAAACATATCGGTGTGCCATCGCGCATTGGCATCACATGGGCCGGCCACCGCTGGAGCGCTATCTTGGAAGTGTCAGCCTCTGTCAGATCGATGGACCGTTGCAGGATGCTCCGGCCGCTTATTCCCACGGCTGGTTTCTGCCCCTGGGTGGCCTTATCGAAACACCCGGCGTCACCGCCCACCTCACGCCCTTCGATGCAGATGCCATCCGCCGCCGTATTCAGGATGCGATCGAGCGGGAGATCGTCGGCTGGGCCACGGAACATGCCTTATACGACAGCCCGCCCGTCGTTTCCGAATATGACCGCGCCTCCGCCGATCGTGCTGCCAAGGACATGATCGCGGATTGGAAGGAAGAAAGCACCAGCCGACCGGATGGCTGCTGCCTGGACGAGCCAGCCGGGGCTATGTGCGCCGCGTGTAGGAAGGGATCGGACCATGACTGATCCGGTTGGCTTTGGGGCCAGGACAAGGGGCTGCGATGCTACGCATCGAGCCAACAATAAGGATACACACCTCACGCACGGGTGCATCCAGCATTTCCGCCGTTTTTCGCGAGTGCGGATCGGGTGCGCGAGATCGGTGCCGCGCGAAAATCGCGCATTTTCCGCTCGATCCGAGGTCGCGCCGTGCACCCTCGCGGAGATGGTGGCATGAGGCCCGTTCATCACTCCGTCCGCCTGCCGGTGGCGCTCGACAAGGCGCTGCGCGGGCTTGCCGAGCGCAATGGCATGAGCGTTTACGCGATGCTCCAGCGCAGCGTGGCAACGGGTGTCACCGCTCTTGCCAACCCGGCCACGCCGGACACGACGCCGCAGGAGATCATCGCGGAACTGGCGTCGCTCAGCGTGGCGGTCGTCGATCTTGACCGGACGCTGGACCGCGCCTTGTTCACCGCCTGTGCCGCCTATTGCTATGCGCGCAGCGCGGCGATGAACGCACACAAGACCGACGAGGCGATCACCGTCGAGATCAATGCGGCCTATGATCGGCAACGACGCCTCTCGCGGGAGGCGCGACCATGACCCAATCGCATGATCGCCGCATCCATGCCGATGCCCTGCGCCGACAGGAGCGCGACAATGCCTTTCTGCGCTTCAAGCGCCAGGCCGGGGCCATGCTGGCATCTGTCGCGCTGGGCGGGGTGGCTGCACCTTATATGCTGCTCACTCCGCAGACCGTGCGGGCCACGGCCATCTACGTTCAAGCGAATAGCGTGGTGTGGCTAGCCAAAGGCACCTACGCCTATCCAACGGTACGGATCACTTATGCCGGGCATGCTTATAATGTGCCGGCCCGCTCCATTGCTGACGCCCCGTACTACCGAGAGGCAGCACAGATCATGCTCGCCGATGGACTGCGCGGCGGCTGTCTGGGCTTCGCGCTGTGGGTCGCCAGCCTGTTTCTCCTGCGCGGCGCAACGGCGCGACGCCGCGAGCGCGCCTTGCGGGATCGCGTCATCGCGGGAACGCTCGTCACGACCGAAGGCCGGCTCGCCACGCTGACCGGCGCGGTGCGGGCGGCCGACCGCTGACGCTCGGCACGGTGCCGATCCCGTCACGTCTGGAAACCCGGCACATGGCGATGATCGGGACGACCGGCAGCGGCAAGACAACCGCGCTCCGCCAGTTGCTCGACGGGATCGAGACCCGCGGCGAAGCAGCCCTGGTCTATGACACCAGCGGCGAGTTCATCGCGCATTATTATCGGCCTGAGCGCGGCGACGTGATCCTCAATCCCTTCGATGCCCGCTGCGCGACCTGGTCGCCCTTCGCCGAGATCGCCCATCCCGCCGATGCCGACCGGATCGCGCATCAACTCATCACCGAGACCGGGCAACATGATAGCGACGTGTGGCTGGACACCAGCCGCATCCTCGTCGCGAACATGCTGCGGGCCTTGTGGCGGGAGGGCAATGGCACCTTGTCCGCCTTGTTGGATGCCTTGCAGGATCGCAGCAAGGACGAGCTGAAGCTGTGGCTGGGCAACAGTTCGTCGGCGCGCACCTTTGCCGATGATGCCGATCGGGCGACCGGCAGCGTGTTGTTCATGCTCGCCAAGGCGGCGAACCTGATCCAGTTCCTCCGCACGGAGGAGAGCGGCGGCGCGCCCTTCGCCTTCCGCGATTTCATCCACGGGCTGGACGATCGCCCCGGCGCGAAGCCCTGGATATTCGTGCCGCGCAAGGAGGATTATTTCGAGGGGTCCAAGCCGCTGCTGGCCTGTTGGCTGGAATGTGCCGCCAGCGCCGTGCTGGGCCTGCCCCCGTCGCCCGACCGACGCATCTGGTTCGTGCTGGACGAACTGGCCGACCTGCCGCGCGTCGATAATCTGGCGCGGCTCCTGCCCGAGGGGCGCAAGTTCGGCGCGGCGGTCGTGCTGACCTTTCAGGCGCTGGGGCAGATGCGCCATCGCTATGGGCCGCAGATCGCCGAATCGATGCTGGGTTGCTGCAACACCAAGCTGTTCCTGCAAACCATCGACAGCGAGACTCGCCAATGGGCCAGCCAAACGATCGGCGAATGCGAGGTCGAAATCCAGACGATGACCGACGCGCTGGCCGAGGGTGACGACAAACCTATGACCACGCTCGGCAAGACACGGAAGACGCGCCCCGCGATCCTCGAAAGCGAGCTTCGCCTCCCCAAGTTTGAGGGCTATCTCCTGTTTGCCGATGGCCTGCCGGTGGCGAGGATCAGGCTGACAGCCGATCATGTCGCACGGCGTGGGCCACCCCGTCAGCCGGCATTCGTCGCCGGCAATCCCGAAACCACGCTCTGGAATCAGGTGGCGCGCACGGCGACGCCGGCATCGCCTCCGCCATCGGCTCCCGACAGCCAGGGGCCGGTCTGATGGTCGCATCGGTGTCCGCGCTGACCAGTTCGGCGCAGGCCAGCAGCTATTACGAGGCCGACGACTACTATGCGGACGGCGGCCTCTCCCCTTCGGAATGGCAGGGAGCCGGTGCCGAGGCGCTGAGTCTGTCTGGTGAGGTGGACCGAGACAAATTCCGCGATTTGCTCGACGGCAAGATAGCGGGCGAGCAGCTCGGCACGTTTCGCGACGGCCAGCTTGAGCATCGCCCCGGCTGGGACGTGACGTTGAGCGCGCCCAAATCTGTCTCCATCATGGCCGAGGTGGCCGGCGATCGGCGTTTGATCGCCGCGCATGGCAAGGCGGTGAAAACCGCAATGACCCACGTCGAAAGGCATATGGCCGCCACCCGCATCCGCGACGGCGGCACCGTCGGCCGGGAGGCGACGGGCAATCTCGTGATCGCCAGTTTCCAGCACGGCACCAGCCGCGCCCAAGACCCTCAGCTTCACACCCACAATGTCATCATGAACGCGACCAGGAGCGAGGACGGCGCATGGCGCAGCCTCGAGCCGCGCAACGCGATTGGCAATGATCGAGCAGGCCGAGATCAGGGCCGCCATACTGTCTCGACACGCCGATATGCTACGGCCTGAGCAGATGGCGGAGCGTTTCGTCGCCCAGGCCGCCGGCAAGTTGAGCGAACGGCAATCGGTCTTTTCCGCCGCCGCCTTGCAGGAGGAGGCCGGGCGGATAGGCCTCGGCAGGATAAGCCATGCGCAGATCGGTGCTGCCATCGAGACGGCAACCGCGCGCGGCGATTTGATCGACCGCACGCATGTTGATCGGCGCGGCGCGGATTTCTCAGGCTTCACCACACGCCAGAATGTCGAAACCGAAGCCCGGATGCTGAGCATCGAGGCGGACGGGCGCGGCATCTTTGCGCCCATCGCGTCGCCGCTCGCTGCCGCCAAGGCCGTCGTCAGCGCATCGGCGCAGGCCGAACGGACGGGTTTCGCCTGGAACGCGGATCAGCGTGCCGCGACCGAGCAGCTTCTGACCAGCCGCAATCGCGTCACCGCCGTGCAGGGCTATGCCGGCACGGCCAAGACGACGACGGTGCTGGCGACCTTCGCGCGCGAGGCAGAAGCGCAGGGTATATCGGTGATCGCGCTCGCGCCCACCGCGTCGGCGTCGATGGTATTGGGGCAGGCGCTCGGCGCGCGCGGGGATACGGTCGCCCGGCATCTTCTCTCGCCCGAGCGACCGCAGCCGGATCGACCGGCCGCCTGGATCGTGGACGAGGCATCCTTGCTGTCGGCACGCGACACCGCCCGCCTGTTCGATTTGGCCGACAGGCATAATGCCCGCGTCATCCTCGTCGGCGACGTGAAGCAGTTGGGGTCAGTCGAGGCGGGTGCGGCCTTCGAGCAATTGCAGGGCGCGGGCATGGAAACCGCCCGGCTGGCCGAGATCGTGCGGCAGACCAACGATGCCACCAGAGAGGCCGTGCTGGCATCCATTGAGGGCGATGCGAAAAAGGCGCTGGCGGCGCTCGATCGCGGCGGCGGCCAGATTATCGAGAAGGCCGATCGCGCCGACCGCTTCACCGCCATAGCCGAGCATTATGCCGGGCTGGACAAAGGGGACCGCGCCCGCACCCTCGTCATCGAGCCGTCGCGCGAGGGACGCGATGCGCTGACCGATAACATTCGGGCCGCGCTCACCCGCTCCGGCGCGCTGACTGGCCCCGGCCTCGCCATGCAAAGCCTCACCAACAAGGGACTGACCCGCGCGGAAGCGCGTGATCCGATGAGCTATGACAGGGGCGATGTGGTCCGCTTCACCCGCGATTTCGCCGACAAGGGTGTTACGCGCGGCGGGGCCTATCGGGTCGAGCGCATCGATCAGGCCAAGGCGGCCATCACCCTCCGATCGGAGGATGGGCGCGAGGTCGATTGGCGCTTGCGGCAATGGGGCGCGGGCAAGGTCCAGAGCTTCGCACCGCACCCCTTGGAACTCAAGGCGGGCGATAGCATCCAGTTCACCCGCAACGATCGGGAGGCGGGACGAATCAACGGCCAGCTTGGCGAGGTGATCGCCATCGACGAACGGAGCCGCACGGCCATCATCCAGACTTCACAGGGCGGGCCGGAGACATTGCGGATCGATGCGGCACGCGACCAGCATATCCGCCATGCCTATGTCGAAACCGCCTTCGCGGCGCAGGGCCGCACGGCCGATCATGTCATCGTCCATGCCGACAGCGGCGCGACCAATCTGGTCGATCAGAAATCCCTCTATGTCGAAATTTCCAGGGCCAAACAGTCCGCTACGATCGTCACCAACGATCGCGGCAAGCTCATATCCGCCATCAACGAACGCGCCGGGCTGGTGCAGACCGCCATCGTTCAGGCGGCCATGCCCGGACCATCGGCCGACAAGGCGGCGGGAGCCGGGCTGGGATGAAGATAGCCTTTGTCCGTGCCCTCCTATCTGTATAGCGTCACGTGACGGCGCACGGTGCGAAGGGAAGGTGGCTATGGCTTCGATGTCAGACATACGCTTGCAAAAGCCGGCCCATCCCGGCGGCTTCATCAAGCATGAAGTCATCGCGCCGCTCGGGCTGTCGGTCACGGCGGCGGCCGAGGCACTGGGCGTGACCCGCGCCACCCTCTCGACCCTGCTGAACGAGCGCGCGCATCTCTCGCCGGAAATGGCGCTGCGCGTCGAAAAGGCGTTCGGCGTGTCGATGGACACGCTGATGCAGATGCAGAGCAGCTACGACATCGCACAGACCCGCAAGCGCGCCGGGGACATTAAGGTCGCGCCGTTCCAGCGCAAGCCGGCACAGCCGCGCGCTTCGGCCTGACCGGATTAACGAATAAAATGGACTGCCCCGCATGAATGCCGTCGAGATTGAAGAAGCCGTATCCGCGCTTGCGGAACTCCCCTTTGACCGGGAGGCGTTTCCGTTCGCCTTCCTCGCGGCGTTCGGCAACAAGGAAACTACGATCAAGCGGCTGCGCGCCGGTAAGGGATCGACCAACGCCTCCGACCTGCCGGGTGGCGTGCTGCAACGGAACAACATCCATATAGCCGTCGCCGATTCCGGCGAGGTAGCACAGACACTCGCCGCACTGCGCGCCAGCCCCGCCACCGCGAAGGCAAGGGCCAAGTTCGTGCTGGCCACGGACGGTGACACGTTCGAGGCGGAGGACATGGAAACCGGCGAAACAGTCGCCTGCGTCTACGCTGATTTCCCCGATCATTTCGGTTTCTTCCTGGCGCTGGCGGGCATCAGCACAGTCAAGCAGGTGCGCGACAGCTCGTTCGACATCCGTGCGACCAGCCGGCTGAACAAGCTCTATGTCGAGTTGTTGAGCACCAACGCTGATTGGAGCGCCGCCGACCGCCGCCCGGAAATGAATCATTTCATGGCGCGGCTGATCTTCTGCTTCTTCGCCGAGGATACCGACATCTTCCACCCCAGCCATCGTTTCACCGCCAAGGTGGAGCAGATGAGCGAGCGGGATAGCTCCAACACGCACGAGGTCATTGGCGCAATATTCCGCGCGATGAACACGCCGACCAAGCATAATGGGCAATTGGACGATCGCCATCGGCGGGCGGCAAAAATCCCGCGCTGGGCGGACGGCTTCCCCTACGTCAATGGTGGACTGTTTTCCGGCAGCCTGGAGGTCCCGCGTTTCAGCAGGATCGCGCGCGCGCACCTCATCAGCATCGGCAATCTCGACTGGACGAAGATCAACCCAGACATTTTCGGCTCGATGATCCAGGCCGTCGCCGATGACGAGGAGCGTGGCGCGCTAGGGATGCACTACACCAGCGTCCCCAACATCCTGAAAGTTCTGAATCCGCTGTTTCTGGACGACCTGCGCGGCCGGCTGGCCGAGGCCGGCGACAATGGTCGGATGTTGTTGAACCTGCGGCGACGCATGGCGCGGATCAGGATTTTCGATCCAGCCTGCGGCAGCGGCAATTTTCTTGTGATCGCCTACAAGGAAATGCGGGCGATCGAGGCTGAGATTAATGCGCGGCGCGGTGAGATCGAGCGCGTATCCGACATTCCGCTGACCAATTTTCGTGGGATCGAGCTGCGCGACTTCCCCGCCGAGATCGCACGGCTCGCGCTCATCATCGCGGAATTTCAGTGTGATGTGCTGTATCGCGGGCAGAAACTGGCGCTGGCTGAGTTCCTGCCGCTTAACGCGGAAAACTGGATCACTTGCGGCAATGCGCTGCGGCTCGACTGGCTGAGCATTTGCCCACCGACCGGGACGGGTGTGAAGCTGGTGGGTGACGACCTGTTTCAGACGCCGTTGGATCAGACGCAGATCGACTTCGAGAATGAGGGTGGGGAGACGTATATTTGCGGGAATCCGCCGTATGTAGGCGATAAATACCAAAGCCAATCTCAGAAGGATGACCTGGCAGCATTAGCCGGAAAAGGGATAAAGGCTATTGATTACATCGCAGGCTGGTTCTGGAAGGCCTCTGAATATATAAATAATGGTGGAAAATTTGCTTTTGTTTCTACAAATTCAATTTGCCAAGGGATTCAGGTTTCTCTGATTTGGCCGAGAATTTCTGCAATCGGCCAAGGGATATTTTTTTGCCATAAGGACTTTTTGTGGGGGAACAGTGCTGCAAAGAATGCACAAGTTACGTGCATTATCGTTGGCGTAGCGGCTACCGAAGTAAAGCCAAAGCACATATTTGATGGAGACGAGCGCAAGGACGTTGATAATATAAACTATTACCTCACGTCCGGCAAAAACGTCATTGTGGAGCGATCGTCCGAACCAATTTCTGATACCGCCATAATGTTTGGTGGAAACATTCCGCGCGATCAAGGAAATCTTATTTTAACGACAAATGAAGCTAAAGATTTGGTATCTTCCTATCCAGAGGCGCAATCTTTCCTGCGACCGATATTGGGGTCAAGCGAGTTCATCAATGGCTTAGAGAGATATTGCCTTTGGATAAGCGACTCGCAAGCGCATTCTGCAAATGCCATACCGGAAATTGCAGAGCGCATTATGCGCGTTCGAGATTATCGCTTAAATGGAAGTGAGCGCGGACGGATGGGGCTCGATACCCCCTATAAGTTTGAAAGAACCATTTCCGGAAAAATCCACACTATTGTTATACCAAGCGTGTCGTCAGAGCGCAGGCCCTATTTGCCCTGTGGATTGCTGCCACCAACCACGGTTGTATCGAACAAATGCTACGCGCTGTACGATGCTCCTATTTGGAATATGGCATTAATTATTTCTCGCCTGCATTTGGTATGGATCAGGGCTGTATGCACAACAATGCGGACCGATTTTTCCTATACTAATACGATTGGTTGGAACACTTTCCCGGTGCCAGCACTAACCAGCAAAATGAAGGATGACTTGACCCGTTGCGCCGAGGACATCGTGCTGGCACGCGAGGCACATTTCCCTGCGACCATCGCCGACCTGTACGATCCCGACGCTATGCCTGCTGACCTACGCGAAGCCCATGAGCGCAACGATGAGGTATCGGAGCGCATCTATATCGGCCGCCGCTTCCGTAACGACACGGAGCGGCTGGAGAAACTGTTCGAGCTTTATACCAAGATGGCGGGAACGACCACCAGCGCAAAGACGGCGCGGAGAGCGAAGGCGTGAGCGCGGCATCCTCGCCCCGGAAGATCATGATCCTCGCCGGCCCTAACGGCGCCGGGAAAACCACTTTCGCCCGTTCCTTCCTGCCGGGTGAGGCGGAGCTTCCGCGCTTCATCAATGCGGATCAGATCGCCGCCGGGCTTGCGCCCCTCGCGCCGGAAACCGCCGCGCTGAAGGCCGGGCGTCTGATGTTGCAGGAGATCGAGCACTGTACGCGGCGAGGTGAGAGCTTCGCCTTCGAAACCACGCTGTCCGGCCTCTCATATCTGCGCCATATCGCCGAATGGCAGACGCAGGGCTTTCGGGTCAGCCTGTTTTTTCTGACGCTTCCGGATGCCGAAACCGCCATCGCCCGTGTGGCGACGCGCGTGCGCCAAGGTGGTCACAACATCCCGGAAGCCGTTATCCGCCGCCGCTTCGAGGCGGGCTGGAGCAATTTCCGTCAGCACTACCGGCAGGTCGTGGACGATTGGGCGGTTTACGACAGTGCAGGTGCCGAACCCGTGATGCTGGAATGGGGAGAGAAGCAATGACACAGCGGGATTTGTCCAACGCGAAAAATCCCGATCTGCGCGCGTCGCTGGCCGCCATGCGCCGAGCGGCGGCGATGGCGCGCAGCACCGCCATTCAGACCAACACGGAAATCGTCATCGTGAAGGACGGCAAACCCGTGCACATCACGGCGGAAGAATTGAGAAAAGAGCAACCAGCGGTGCCCATGAGCGACGACAGACAATCCGTTCCTTCCGTTTCGGTCTCCTATGCCGGCAACGGCAGTTCCACCAAGGCCAACGCCCTGGGGATGCGCCCGATGCAGGAGCGCGCCTATGAGAAGCGCGGCGAGCAATATCTCCTCATCAAGTCGCCTCCGGCATCGGGCAAGAGCCGCGCCCTCATGTTCGTCGCGCTCGACAAGCTGGCCAACCAGGAGCTGAAGCAGGCGATCATCGTCGTGCCGGAACGCAGCATCGGTGCGAGCTTCCATGACGAACCGCTGAGCCAGTTCGGTTTCTGGGCCGACTGGCGGGTCGAGCCGCGATGGAATCTCTGCGACGCGCCCGGCACCGATGGCGGCAAGGTCAACAGCGTCGGCGCCTTTCTGGAGAGCAGCGACGCGGTGCTGGTCTGCACCCATGCCACCTTCCGCTTCGCGGTGGACAGGTTCGGCGTGGAGGCCTTCGACGATCGCCTGATCGCGGTGGACGAGTTCCACCACGTCTCCGCCAACCCGGACAACAAGTTGGGTCAGCACCTCGGCGCCTTCGTCGCGCGCGACAAGGTGCATATCGTCGCCATGACCGGCTCCTATTTCCGGGGCGACGCCGAGGCGGTGCTGGCTCCGCAGGACGAGGCCAAGTTCGATAGCGTCACCTACACCTATTACGAGCAGCTCAATGGCTATCGCTATCTGAAGCAGCTCGACATCGGCTATTTCTTCTATTCCGGCTCTTATGCCGATGACATTCTGAAGGTGCTCGATCCGGCGCAGAAGACGATCATCCACATCCCCAGTGTCAACTCGCGCGAGAGCACGAAAGACAAGATCAGGGAGGTGGAGCATATCCTGTCCGCGCTGGGCGACTGGCAGGGGATCGATCCCGCCACCGGCTTCCAGTTGGTACAGACGCCGGACGGCAAGCTGCTGCGGATTGCCGACCTGGTGGACGATGATGCTAACCGGCGCGATCGCGTGTCCGCCGCGTTGAAGGACGCCGGCCAGAAAAACAACCGCGATCATGTGGACATCATCATCGCGCTCGGCATGGCGAAGGAAGGCTTCGACTGGATCTGGTGCGAGCATGCCCTGACCGTGGGCTATCGCTCCAGCCTGACCGAGATCGTGCAGATCATCGGCCGCGCCACTCGCGATGCGCCGGGCAAGGCGCGCGCCCGCTTCACCAACCTGATCGCCGAGCCGGATGCGTCCGAGGAGGCCGTGACCGAGGCGGTCAACGATACGCTGAAAGCCATCGCCGCCAGTCTGTTAATGGAGCAGGTGCTGGCGCCCCGCTTCGAGTTTAAGCCCAAGAATCCGGCCAACGAGGCCACGCCGGGCTTCAATTATGGCGACGACGGCTATCAGCCGGACAAGTGCAATGTCGGCTTCAACGAGGAGCGCGGTACCTTCCAGATCGAGATCAAGGGGCTGACCGAACCCAAGAGCGAAGAAGCGACTCGCATCTGTCAGCAGGACTTGAACGAGGTGATCGCGGCCTTCGTGCAGGACAAGACCGCCATCGAGCGCGGGCTTTTCGATCAGGAGCTTGTGCCGGAGGAGTTGACCGTTCTCCGCATGGGCAAGATCATCAAGGATAAATATCCGGAGCTGGACGAGGAGGATCAGGAGGCGGTCCGCCAGCACGCCATCGCCGCCCTCAACCTCACGCAGAAGGCCAAGGAGGTCGCGCTTGGCGGTGACGATGGCGAGAAGAGCCCGAACACCGCTTTCATCGAGGGCGTGCGCCGCTTCGCAATGGACGTGCGCGAACTCGATATCGACCTGATCGACCGGATCAATCCGTTCGGGGAGGCCTATGCCATCCTCTCCAAGGCGATGACCGAGGAGAGCTTGAAGCAGGTTGCCGCCGTCATTTCCGGCAAGCGCGTGACCATGACCGTGGAAGAGGCGCGCAAGCTGGCCAAGCGAGCCTTGACGTTCAAGCAGGAGCGCGGGCGCCTCCCGTCCATCACATCGTCCGATGCCTGGGAAAAGCGCATGGCCGAGGGAATCGCCTTTCTCGCCCGGATGAAGGCGGAGGCCGAGCGTGGCTAACGGCTTCACCGACGAGGACGACGCGCTTCTCGCGGAGCTTGGCATCGAGGTCGAGACGAAGAAGGCCGCCGCGCGGACCCCGCGCGAAGAGCGGATCATCGCCGGTTTCGAGGATATTCAGCGTTTCGTGGCCAAAAACGGTCACACCCCGCAGCATGGCGAGGATCGCGATATTTTCGAGCGGCTTTACGCCGTGCGGCTCGATCGTCTGCGCGCGCAGGCCGATTGCCGCGCGTTGCTGGAGCCGCTCGACGACCAAGGATTGATGGCGGGCGTAGAGCAGAGCCTGGCGGACCCTGACGACGACATCAGCGATGAGGAATTGCTGGAGCAGCTCGGCGTGGACACCGCCGCCAACGACATCACCGAATTGCGGCACGTCCGCTCCGCTGCGGACAAGCGCGCGGCGGAGGAGATCGCCAACCGGGAACGGTGCGAGGATTTTGACCGCTACAAGCCCTTGTTGGATGCCGCGCAGGCCGACATCGACAGCGGCGCCCGTATTACCCAGTCGATCCGCAAGGATGCCGGCTTCCTGAAAACCGACATCCGGGCCGGGGAGTTTTTCATTCTCGGCGGTCAGGTCGCCTATGTCGCTGAGGTCGGCGACGCCTTCAAGGCACCCAATGGCGAAAGCGATGCTCGCCTCCGCGTCATCTACTCCAACGGCACGGAGAGCAATTTGCTGCTCCGTTCCTTGCAACGCGCGCTCTACAAGGACGAAAGTAGCCGGAGTCTGTCAGAGCCAAATGCCGGGCCGCTCTTTGCCAGCGAGAACGAGGCCGACGACCTCGCCAGCGGCACGATCTATGTGCTGCGCAGCCAGTCGGATAATCCAATCGTCACCGCCAATCGCAACCTCGTTCACAAGATTGGCGTGACTGGAGGCGATGTCGCCAAGCGTGTCGCCAACGCCAGGCTGGACCCGACTTTCCTCCTCGACGAGGTGGAAATCGTGGCTACCTACAAGCTGTTCAACATCAGCCGGACCAAGCTCGAAAACCTGATTCATCGCATCTTCGATCCGGCCCGGCTCGACATCGAGATCAAGGACAGGTTTGGCAGTCCCGTTGTGCCGCGCGAATGGTTCTTGGTGCCACTGTTCGTAATCGACGATGCGGTGGAGCGGATTAAGGACGGCACGATCACTGAGTATATCTATGATCCGGCAATGGCCCTGCTGATCCGACAGAATGAGAGTCCGCCGGTTTGATATTTCTGGCCGAACTCTGCGCAAGCGCGTCAGGAGCGAGGATAGATTTGCCGATCTTCAATGCAACAACTCGCGAAATTTGGCCCGGCACATTGTTTGTAATGCCGGTTCACGCGCAATGTCGTGAGCATTCAAAAGTGTCTGGAAATCGTCGTCAGTGAAGACCAATATGGCGCCCTGTTGGGAACGGAAGGCATCACGGCATCGCTCAAGCAGCCGCTGCGGGTCTAGGATTGAACGACAGACGATAATGCCTAGCCTACCCCGCCTCGGGTCGAAGCGGCCAATCATCTGATCTATCTCGTTGTTCGCTAAATCCTCCGCATAATTTTTGCATTCCACCATGATTTCTCGGGCCTGTAAAAACGGGTCGCCGCGTTGGTCTGCGAAGAAACCCGCTTGGCTTGCATTAGCGAACGCAATGTCGATGCGTTTCCGGCCCTGATTGATGTCCAACTCTATGGTTGGAGTAATGAGGTGTGGATAAAAAAGGTAGGTCAGCACGCCAGATATAAGGTGATGATAGTTTGTGGCGTTTTGCCGCCCGGTCGGTAGCGCTTGCAGTAATTCTTGTAGGCCCTTGTTGAAATCGCCCTCGTTGAATTGAGTGCTATCAAGCTCCACGAGCTTACGAAGGCCAATGGACCCTTTGCGTTGAATGACCTCTTTGAATTTCCGATATTCTTGCGGATGCTCAACCGAGAATCGAGCCAGATTTTGCTTGGTTGGCGGCATATCCTTTTTGATATCTTTCTTATAAACCTCTTTTTTCTCTCCTTTTTTGGTCTTTATCACCTTTACGAGATGGCCGTTCGTTCGAAGTTGCTCGTCGCGGACAAAATTGGTGACGAAGTGCGTGTAATAGTGCGTTGCGAGCTGCTGCATCCCTCCGCGCCAACGGACATAGCGCTTGGGTATGAGAAGAACCCGCTTGCCCTCAACCAAGGGTATCCGGTCGAAGGTCCCAGTCTCCCATCTGCTCTCGCCTCGCACCCAAAGTCGTCCGGTGGGCAGATTGGTGTTCAAGGGAATGTTATGAAATTCGAATTGCTGTTGCGTGTATTCGATCAGATTTCGCCGAATGATATTCGTTGTTATGTCAGAAATTTTGTCTGCGCCGATGTTGTCGATGAACAAAGCGCAGTCCGTCAAATCGCGCAAAAGGCCAGTTTTCGCGGCGGGACTGCTCGCAAGGTTTTGAAGCAGTTGTTGGGCCTGCTGATGACCGATGCCCCTGCCACGAGGCTCGCCATCCGAAACGCCTAGATGGGTTTCATTTGGCTCTTGGAGAGCAGCAAGGAGCGCTTCACCCTTGGCCATGTCGCCAGCCATGATGGTTTGAAGAACCGCTTCAAAAAAGTCCCTCAAATCGTCTTGGCATTCCTGCGCGAACGGCTCTTTCGGCTCAAGAAATCCAACAGGATCAATGTATAATTGGAAATCTTTGTGCAGATCAATGTCAACAAAATCCAGCATAGGCTGGCTGATATTGATACCTAAGGCCTGAGATAACAGCATTATGACCCCCATTTGTTCCTGGCAAGATAAGGCTCCAAAACGAAATTGGAAGTGGGGCGATTGGGTGCTGACCGCGACGGCGCCACTATTCCAAACCCATGGTCGTCGCCTTTCTAACGTCGGCTTTTATGTGATGGTGAGAGGCGGCGATTGAAGCGCCTATTCACTGCATATTATGCGGCAAATATCTTTGCGTGTGC
The DNA here is from genome assembly GCF_009739515.1 of Sphingomonas profundi. Taxonomy (NCBI): domain Bacteria; kingdom Pseudomonadati; phylum Pseudomonadota; class Alphaproteobacteria; order Sphingomonadales; family Rhizorhabdaceae; genus Alterirhizorhabdus; species Alterirhizorhabdus profundi. The sequence goes on along the minus strand of NZ_CP046535.1, from coordinate 4,102,154 downwards.
AGTGATTGGCTGCCATAAAACCGCAGAGGAAGCGGTGATTATGACTTACATCCATGAGCTACAGGACTGGCCCGAACTCACGTGGAGCGATGCGGCGCTCGCTCAACTGCTCGCCGCCGTGCGCCATCGGCAGGGGCGGCTGATCGGCCATATGGAGGCGCTTGGCTTCCCGCTCCGCGCGGAGGCCGTGCTTCACGCGCTGACCGAGGATGTCCTGAAATCCAGTGAGATCGAAGGCGAAGTGCTGGACCGCGAGCAGGTGCGTTCGTCCATCGCCCGTCGCCTCGGCATGGACATTGGCGGGCTGGTCGAGTCTGATCGCAATGTCGAAGGCGTTGTGGAAATGATGCTCGACGCCACGCAGAACTATACCCAGCCGCTGACCGCCGAACGGCTTTTTGGTTGGCACGCAGCGCTGTTTCCGACCGGGCGCAGTGGCATGAGCCGCATCACCGTGGGCGCATGGCGGGGCGTTGAGGGCGGCCCGATGCAGGTCGTCTCCGGCCCGATCGGCCGCGAACGCGTCCATTATGAGGCCCCAGCATCGGAGCGGATGGACGAGGAAATGGCCCGCTTTCTCGATTGGTTCGAGACGGCGACGCCCGATCCGGTGGTGAAGGCGGCAGTCGCGCATCTGTGGTTCGTGACCATCCACCCCTTCGATGACGGCAACGGGCGCATCGCGCGGGCCATCGCTGATCTGGCGCTGGCCCGCGCCGAAGGCACCGCCCAGCGTTTCTACAGCATGTCCGCGCAAATCCGCACCGAGCGGAAGGCCTATTACGATACGCTGGAATCGACGCAGAAAGGCGGCCTGGACATCACGCCGTGGCTCCTGTGGTTCATCGGCTGCCTCGATCGCGCCTTTGACGGGGCCGAGACGATCCTGGCGAACGTCATGCGCAAGGCTCGTTTCTGGGACTCGATGGCGGGGCAGTCGTTGAACGATCGGCAGCGGAAGGTCGTCAACCGGCTGCTGGAGGGTTTCGAGGGCAAGCTGACCAACGCCAAATGGGCGGCGATCACCAAGGCGTCGTCCGATACGGCGTTGCGCGACATCAACGATCTTGTCGCGCGGGGCATCCTTGAGCGGGATGCGGCGGGTGGTCGCAGCACGAGCTACTCCTTGGTCCCAGAGGCGCCGTTACCGTTTCATGGCGTTCGATCTTGACCCATCCGGGGGCGTGATACAGGGTGATTCGACCCTGATTGTGAATCAGCGTGCAATGTTGACCCCGTTCGGGGCTGATCGGCGTGCAAAATTGACCCCCCTGAACTGAGCGGTTCACGCCCGGCGCTTTGCGCAGGAGCGGTCGGGGAGAATGCTGGTCGTGGAGACGGTGGCGCGCATCCGGCGCGAGTTCTACGTCAAGGGTAAGAGCATCAAGGAGATCGTGCGCGACCTGCGGGTGTCGCGGAACACGGTGCGCAAGGTGCTGCGGTCCGGCGAGACGGACTTCTCCTACGAGCGGACGGTGCAGCCGCTGCCGAAGCTCGGGCCATGGTCGGCGGATCTCGAGCGGCTGCTGGAGGCCAACGAGCGCAAGCAGCGGCGCGAGCGCCTGACGCTGGTCCGGGTGTACGAGGAGCTGCAGGGGCTGGGCTACCGCGGCGGCTACGATGCCGTGCGTCGCTATGCCACGGCATGGCAGCGTGAGCGGTCGGCGGTCACGGCCGCGGCCTACGTGCCGCTGAGCTTCGCGCCCGGCGAGGCCTACCAGTTCGACTGGAGCCACGAGGTCGTCGTCATCGCCGGCGCGACGACGACGGTGAAGGTTGCGCACATGCGGCTCTGCCACAGCCGGATGTTCTTCGTGCGAGCTTATCCGCGCGAGAGCCAGGAGATGGTGTTCGACGCCCACGACCGGGCGTTCGCCTTCTTCGGCGGCGCCTGTCAGCGCGGCATCTACGACAACATGAAGACCGCGGTGGACGCCATCTTCGTCGGTCGTGAGCGGCGCTACAACCGCCGCTTCCAGCAGATGTGCGGCCACTACCTCGTCGAGCCGGTGGCGTGCACGCCGGCATCGGGCTGGGAGAAGGGCCAGGTCGAGAACCAGGTCGGGCTCGTGCGCGAGCGCTTCTTCACGCCGCGGCTGCGCTTCAGGAGCTACGACGAGCTCAACGCCTGGCTGCTCGACCGCTGCACCGCCCATGCCCAGCGTGCCGCGCATCCCGAGCTCAGGGACTACACAGTCTGGCAGGTGTTCGAGGCGGCCGACCAGCCTGCGCTCATCGCCTACCGTGGTCCCTTCGACGGCTTCCACGCCTTGCCGGCGGCGGTGTCGAAGACGCTGCTGGTCCGCTTCGACTACAACAAATACTCGGTGCACGCGAAGGCGGCGGGCGCCCGGTCGAGGTGCACGCCTATGCCGAGCGCATCGTCATCCGGCAGGACGGCGAAGTCGTCGGCGAGCATGCCCGGCGCTTCGGGCGCGACCAAACGGTCTACGACCCTTGGCACTATGTGCCGGTCCTCGAGCGCAAGCCGGGTGCGCTGAGGAACGGTGCGCCCTTCAAGGACTGGCCGCTGCCGGTGGCGCTGGAACGCGTCAGGCGGAGGCTGGCGGGCCATGCCGACGGCGACCGCCAGATGGTGGGCATCCTGGCGGCGGTGACGACGGACGGACTGGACGCCGTCGAGGCGGCCTGTGCCGAGGCGCTGGCCGGCGGCACCGTCAGCCGTGACGTCGTGCTCAACGTGCTCACCCGCCAGCGCCAGACCGCCGCGCCCGCCAGCATCGCCACGCCCGAGGCTCTGCGGCTCGCCCGCGAGCCCGTCGCCGACTGCGCCCGCTACGACAGCCTGAGGAGGCCTTATGGAACGTCACGCCATCCTGGAGATGATGGGAACGCTGAAGCTCGTCGGCATGCGCCATGCCTATGACGAGGTCGTCGCCGATGCCGTGAAGCGGCAGCACTCCGCTCAGCGCGTCGTCGGCGACCTGCTCAAGGCCGAGATAGACGAGAAGCAGGCCCGCTCCATCCGCTACCAGATGACGACCGCCAAGCTGCCGCTCGCCAAGGAGCTCGCCGACTTCGACTTCGCCGGCACCGGCATCAACGAAGGCCTGGTCCGCGATCTCGGCACGGGTGCCTTCCTCGAAGCGCAGCGCAACGTCGTGCTGGTCGGCGGCACCGGGACGGGCAAGACGCATCTCGCCATCGCCATGGGCCGTGCCTGCGTGCGGGGCGGAGCGAGGGTCCGCTTCTACAACACCGTCGACCTCGTGAACCAGCTCGAGGCCGAGGCCCGTGCCAGGCGCCCCGGGCGCATCGCCGACCACCTGTCGCGGCTCGACCTCGTCATCCTCGACGAGCTTGGCTACCTGCCCTTCGCGCTCTCGGGCGGCCAGTTGCTCTTCCACCTCGTCAGCAAGCTCTACGAGCAGACCTCGGTGGTGGTGACGACCAACCTTGCCTTCGGCGAGTGGCCCACGGTCTTCGGCGACGCCAAGATGACGACCGCGCTCCTCGACCGGCTCACCCACCACTGCGACATCGTCGAGACCGGCAACGAGAGCTGGCGCTTCAAGAACCGCGAAGCCGCCTGAAACCCTTCCCCCGGACCCCCATCCCCCGGGTTGACCCGGTGGGGCCACAGGCACCTCCACGGCCGTCACCGCCTGCGCTCGTGGCGGCGCGCGGCGCCGGCCGCGGGGCCCTCCTGTGGACTACCGGGACAACCCGGCTGCCATCAGAAAAGGGGGTCAAACTTGCACGCCGATACGGGGTCAACTTCCCGAGCCGATTGACAGTCTAATCAATGTCGAGGGTGTTTACCCGGCAGGAATTCTACGATCTGGTGTGGTCGAAACCCATCACCCACTTGGCGAAGGAGTTCGCGCTCTCAGACGTTGCCCTCCACAAGATCTGCAAGAAGCATGATATCCCGAACCCGCCGCTGGGATGGTGGGCGAAGAAGGCCGCGGGCAAGACGGTCAAGCAAACTCCGCTGCCAAAAGCGAAGGCTGGGATATCGGACAGAATTACGATTGCGGCTGGCGAACTTCGGCCCGAGCCCGAGTTGATCGCGACCACACGTGAGAACGCACGACTGCTCGCATCGTCCATCGACGCGGAGGCGGTCTTGCCAACAAACCCGATCGTCGATCGGACGATCTCCCAGCTCCGCAAGGCGAAGCCTTCGTCAATCAACGGGCTCGTCACGGTCGAAGGTTTGAACGTGGTCAAGGTCAACGTCGCGCCGGCCTCGATCGACCGCTTGGAACTAGCGCTCGGCCGTATCGCGGCGGCAGCGGAAGCGCTGGGGATTAAGCTGGTGCGAGGCGAGAAGTCCGCGAGCTTCCAATGCGAGGGTGAGACGATCGGCTTTTCGATCAGCGAGGGTGTTCGACGCGAAAAGCATGTGCCGACCGAGAAGGAGCTCGCCGAGCAGGAGGCGGCCCGAAAGCGCCGAGCGCGCCGCTGGAACAACCCCGGCAGTTGGGATGACGACGATTTCAGCTTCTCATCCTTGCGCGGTCCCGAATGGGATTATCATCCCACCGGCCAACTCGTGTTCGAACTGGAGCACTCCTATCTGCTGGGCGGCAGCCCGCGGCGTTCCTTCAAGGATGCGAAGGTCCAGCGGATCGAGAACATGGCCAGCGATATCGCGGTCGGCATCGCGGTGCTGGCGGCGGCGAAGAAGGACGATCAGGTTAAGCGCGAGGAACAGGCACGGCAACGCGAGGAGGAGCGGCGATTGCGCGAGCTCGCCCTTCGCAGGGACCATATCGCCGAGCGCCGCGGTAAAGCACTGGACGAGGTGCTCGAAGAGATGGCCTCGCTTGATCGACTGAGGAGGCTGGTCGCGAATTTGCGCGATGAGGAAATGTCGGGAAGTACCGGCCGCGTCACCGAATTCCTCGGACTGGCCGAGCGTCGACCGGCATCACGCGAAGCGGCGCTTTCGACCGACGGACTCGAGCAGCGGTTCGAGAAACAGAAGCTGTTTGGCGACGACGATGATCACGCCTTTCGGCCGCCCTATGGCTACTATTGACCGATTGTTGGAAGAACACGAACCGTTTCCGTCCACCAACGGCCAACTCAGGCGAGATCGGCAATCTCGACAGAACCGATCGGGGCGGTTTCGATGGGGAGCCAATAGCGTGTCCCTTTCTGCTCGCCGGTTCGCACCAGCCCGCCGAGCCCGACCAGAGCGGCGAGGTCGCGCGTCGTCGTCGCCGTCGGAGCACCGGTGATGGTCATATAGTTGGCGGCGCTGAGGCCACCGACAAAGCCATCCGGCCCCGCGGCGAACATCCGTAACATCGCGCGTTCCTGACGATCATTGAGCTTGCCGCGCAGGCCTTCCATGACGCGCGCCTTGGCCAGGACGAACTCGACCTGCCGAAGCGTCCGACGCTGGGCTTCGATCGCCTTGGCCGCGAACCACAACAGCCAGTCGGTGATCTCCAGCGCGCCATGGGCACGCTCGAGCGCGGCGTAATAGGCTTTGCGGTGCGCCAGCAGGGTGCTCGCCATGCCGGTGACGATCGGGGTATGCAGGCCCTGGGCGAGCAACTTCTCGCTGATGGCGCGACCGATCCGGCCATTGCCGTCTTCGTAAGGATGGATGCTCTCGAACCAGATATGCGCAAGACCAGCCCGCGTCAGCGGTGTAATCGGTGTTGACCCGCCCGGCCGGCTTCGTTCGATCCACGTCAGGAACCCCACCATCTCCTCTTCGACCCGCGCCGCAGGCGGCGCTTCGAAATGGATCTTCGGTCGATGGATCGGCCCGGATACGATCTGCATAGGGTCACCGCCGCTTCTGTAGCGACCGATGTCTGCAAGATCGGTGCGGCCATTGACGACATGACGATGCCATCGGTCGAGAGTTGCTCGATCCAGCGGCTCGGCGACACGCTCGTAAAGATCGACCATCATCTCGGCGATGCCGGCCTCGGCCGGCTTTACCCGTCGTTGATCCCCGGCGAGCCCCAGGTGCCGGCGGATCGAAGATTGGACGCTGTCGCGATCGAGCGTTTCTCCTTCGATCGCCGAGGTGTCGATGGCCTCATGGCTCATCAACTCGATCTCAAGGCTGCTGCGGTCAGCTTCGTCCAGATGTCGTGATACGCCGATCGCGATGCCCACGCCTTCAAGAAATAAGGCTTCGGCCTTCTGCAGCCGAGGCGCATCCCAGGAGAAATTTGGCCAGTCCGGCTGCTGCCAATTCCACGTCATGATCGATATATAGGCGATTTATCGATCATGAATCAATAAAATTGTGATCGATAAATGGAAGCGCTATCGATCATCCACGGCAGCAAACTCTAACATGTTCGATCGATCTCTCGCGAGGCCTGGCTAATGGCGATATAGTCCTCGCAAAGGTATCCGAAGGTTTTTCGCTGGTTCGCTTGGAAGCTAGGGTTGCACTGCGGCTTGCGCGCGAGACTGTGTCTGCTAAGCTGTCTTTCAGCGAGAAGGCGGTGAAAATCGCGCTTTGAACTCAATCGCTTAGGTGTCCATCAGATTTCCTCTTCTGGGCACCATTTTCCGGCCGAAGAGAGGCACTCCCGCCTTCTTCTCCGGGCAAGTCCGGGCGACGTGCGGCCCTCCAGCGCTGATGCCGGCCTTGCGAGCACATCGCGCGGTCCCGTACTCCGGCTTATCCATTGAACCGATTGCGGCAGGCTGATCGCCTCGCCGCCCCGTCAGGACGCGTAAGTCGGGCGCCGGCTGGACGACGATCGATGCGCTGCGACTTCGTGCGAAGTGGTCGTGCGATCCCCGCGTCAGTGGGTGGGCTCGCCAAGCTCTCTTCGCCGGCGAAGCGGTGCACTCGGCCATCGGATCGCCCACCTCCGCGACGGCGGGTCGGCGAGCGGCCGGGTGAAAACCGCTTTAAAAAAGCCGTCAATCCTGTTTATTATGTCGCCACGCGGCCGAGCGACGAGGATGAGGGTGCATGTTTGAGGGACCGGAAGGCGATCGGCTGAGCATCCGAGAACTGATCGACAGCTACAGCGATGCCGTCATGCGCGGCGATGCGGACGCCTGGGGCGCGACATGGGCCGAGGATGGCATCTGGCAGTTCCGCAGCGGCACGATCAGCGGCCGCGCCGCCATCGTCGAGACATGGACGAAGGCGATGACGGGCTTCCGCTCGGTCGTCTTCATGGCCTTTCCCGGATCGATCGCGCTGGCAGGCGACACGGCGACGATCGTGACCCACACGTTCGAGCATCTCGATCCGGTGGAGGGCGCGCCGCGCTTCCAGGCGGGCATCTATCAGGACGTCGCCCGGCGCACCGCCGATGGCTGGCGCTTCGCCCGGCGCACATTCACCTCGAGGGAGATCCATCTGTGACCATCATCATCAACGCGACAATGGAGATCGATCCGGCCCATGCGGAGCGCATCGTGCTGGACGCGAAGGATCTGATCGAAGCGTCGCTCGCGGAGCCCGGCTGCGAGGCGTACAGCTGGGCGCTCGATCCGCTGCACCCCGGCCGGGTGGAAGTGTTCGAACGGTGGAGGGACGAGGCATCGCTCGCCAACCATTTCACCCTGCCGAATTATACCGTGATGCGCACCCACCTTCGTTCCGCCGGCCCGATCAAGTCGACCAGCCGCAAATACCGCGTCGCGCATGACGAGCCGGTCTACGACGATAGCGGCACGCCGCGCGCGGATTTCTTCACCGCCGCCTGAAGCGGGAAGAGGGAGAGGAGCTACCATGGACGACGTGATCCTGGCGCCGCAGCACCTGCGGGCGGACCCCGACAAGCAGGTCGCCCGCCATGCCTCGCACTATGCGCTGCGCCGGCGGACGCTGGACCGCATGCGCAGCAAGACGACCGATCTCGACGCGAAGCCGATGCTGATCGATCCGTCCGTCTACACCGATCCCGATTATTTCCGTCGCGAGAAGCGGGCGATCTTCCTGGAGATGCCGGTCGTCGCCGGCCTCAGCCGCGACATAGCCGAGCCCGGCGACATGATGACGTTCGACGTGCTCGGCCCGTCGATCCTGATCGTGCGGACCAAATCGCGCGAGGTGAAGGCCTTTCTCAACATGTGCCCGCATCGCGGGGCGAAGGTCGTCACCGAATGTTCGCGCCGCACGCGCATGACGTGCCGCTTTCACGGCTGGACGTTCGATCTGGAGGGCAAGCTGATCGGCCAGCCCGGCAAGGAGGGCTTCGAGGGCATCGACAAGGACGAGCGCGGCCTCGTGCCCGTGCCGGTGGCGGAGAAATACGGCCTGATCGTGGTACGCGCGACCGCCAACGGCGATCCGGTGGACGTCGATGCCTATCTGGGCGACTTCGCGGGCGAGATCGCGCATCTGGAACTGGAGAAGGCGACGCCCATCGCCTCCAGCACGATCCCGGCCGAAGCGAACTGGAAATACGCGCTCGATACCTATGGCGAGAGCTATCATTTCGCCACGCTGCATCCGCAGACGATCGGCCAGCTCGCTTATTCGAACATGATGATCTACGACAATTACGGCCTGCACGCGCGTCTCGCCTTTCCGCGCGCCGAATTCATGGACTATGCCGACAAGGACGAGGCGGAGTGGCCGCACACCTTCTACGGCGGCCTCTACATGCTGTTCCCCAACATGATAATCAATGTGAACAGCATCATCGGCGTAGGTCAGTTCTACGGCGTGTCGCGCGTGTTCCCGGCCGAGACGGTCGATCGCTCGACCACGCTGATGACCACCTATCAGCCCGCCCATGCGGGTGAGTCGGTCGACATCCAGAAGTGGCAGGAGATGCACGCGTTCATCGATCGCGTCGTCACCACCGAGGATTACAGCGTATCGCGCGAGGGGCAGCAGAACCTCACTTACGCACCCGCAGGCTTCAAGACGGTGCTCGGCCGCAACGAAATCGCGCTCCAGCACTGGCATCGCAACCTCAACCGGCTGATGGCCGGCCGCAACTGACAGGATGGCACCAGCCATGATCTATCTGAAAGCCGAGATCGAGATACGGCCCGGCCACGTGCCGCAGATGCTCGAACTGCTGACGAAGCGCATCTTCCCGATCATGGGCGGCCCCGGCGGCTGGCACATGCTCGGCTGCTTCGTGCAGCGCACCGGCCGGCTCAACACGATCGTCGATCTCTGGGGGCTCGAGGACATGGGCCACTTCGATCGCGCATACGCGATCTTCCGCGAACACCCCGATTACCCCGCCATCCGCGTGGAACTGGACAGCCATGTCGAGAAGGAGACGCTCGTCTTCATGGATCATCAATATGGCCCCATCGCCGATCTGGAGAAATAGACCATGGATCTGAAGCTCAAGGGCCTGCGGGCGATCCTCGCGAGCGGTTCCCGCAGCATCGGCCGCATCACCGCCGAACTGCTCGCCGCCGAGGGCGCGGACGTGGCGATCAGCGGCCGCAACCAGGCCGAGGTGGACGAGGCCGTGGCGGCGATCAAGGCCAGAGGCGTTAGGGGTCATGGCGGCACCGTGGAACTCACCGATGCGGCCGCCTACCGCGCCTGGGTGCAACAGGCGGCCGACGCGCTCGGCGGCTGCGACATCTTCGTCTCCTTCGCCTCCGCCGGCGGCCCGCCGGCCTCGGAGGATAGCTGGAAGGCGGCGTTCGACGTGGACCTGATGGGCACGTGGCGCGGCATCGATGCCGCCATGCCGTTCCTCGAACGATCCGAGTGCGGATCGATCGTCGTCATCGGCACGACGGTGGCGATCGAGCCGGCGTTCGGCCCGCAGCCTTATGCCGCGATGAAGGCGGCGATCGTCCATCATGCCGCGGCGCTCGCGCAGAAGCTGGCGCCGCAGGGCATCCGCGTGAACACCGTCTCGCCCGGCCCGATCTTCGTCGAGGGCGGCGCGTGGGACAAGATCAGGCAGGGACGCCGCGAGATCTACGACGCGACGGCGGCGAAGATCCCAGCCGGTCGCCTCGGCACGGGGGAAGAGGTGGCACGCGCGATCGCGTTTCTCGCGTCGCCCACCTCCGGCTTCATCACCGGCACGAACATTGTGCTGGACGGCGGCATGAGCCGGCGCGTCCAGTTCTGACGGGACGGAGCATGCGGCGGCCGCGCCGCCGCATGCTCCGTCGATCAGTCCGCATAGTCGGGGGCGATCCGCTCCACCTCGCGCATCAGCGCCACCCAATCCATCGCACCGTTCGGCTTGCCGCCGTAATTATGGACCTGGCGGTGGACGAGATCCTGGATCTCGGGCGAAAGCAGCCGCACCTTCGATCCGCCGGCCAGCGCCTGCACCTGGATCTCGCAGGCGCGGTGCGCGGTGAGCATCAGCCAGAAGGCCTCGCCGATCGTGCGGCCGGTGGTGAGCAGGCCGTGGTTGCGCAGGATCATCACGTCCTTCTCGCCCAGGTCGCGCTGCAGGGTGGCGCACTCCTGCTCCAGCAGGGCGACGCCCTCATAATCGTGATAGGCAAGGCGCCGGCCGATCACGAGCGCCTGCTGGCTGATCGGCAGCAGGCCATGCTCCTGTGCCGACACCGCGACGCCCGCCGCCGTGTGGGTATGGAACACGCAGGCGACATCCTCCCGCACGGAATGGATCGCGCTGTGAATCAGATAACCGGCCGGGTTGATGACGCCGCCGGGCGAGTTCACGTTGCCCGACAGATCGACTTCGACGAGGTTGCTGGCCGTCACCTCGTTGAAGAGGCACCCGAACGGGTTGATCAGGATGCGCTCGCCGGGCCCGGGCAGGCGCGCGGAGATGTGCGTCGCGATCAGATCCGTCATGCGGAAGTGGTGCGCAAGCCGATAGCATGCGGCGAGCTCCCTGCGGACCTCCCGATCGGCCACGGGATCGATGCCCTTGGCGAACACGGGCGTGGCGAGGTTCATGACGATCGCTCCTTCATAGTCCGCCAATCGATTTGGCGATGATCCCAAGCTGGATCTCGCTCGCGCCGCCGAAGATCGTCGCGGCACGGGCGTTGAGGTGGTCGGGCACCAGCACGTCGGCCAGCGGATCGGCGTGGCCTTCCCAGCGCAGCGCCTCGGCGCCGAGCGCCTCGACGCCGAGCGCGGAGACGGTCTGCTTCAGGCGGCTGGCGCGCAGCTTGAGCACGGACGAGACCGGACCGGGATTGGCGCCGGGCGCCAGCGTGCCTAGCGTCATCAGTTCCAGCATCTCGAACGTGTCGATCTCGATCGCGACCTCCGCCAGTCTCCGGGCGAGATGCGGATCGGCGAAGGGGCGAGAGGCCGCCGTGGCATCTTCCAGCCGCTTCATGGACGAGCGCAGCCGGCTGCTGAACAGGCCGGTGCCGCGCTCGAACTCCAGCAGATATTTCGCCTGCTCCCAGCCCTGCCCCTCGGCGCCGATGCGATGTGCGGCCGGCACCCGGACATCCGTGAAGAAGACCTGATTGACGTCGTGATCGCCGCCGATCGAGCGTATCGGGCGCACCTCGATGCCCGGCGTGTCGAGATCCAGCACCAGGAAGCTGATGCCGTCCTGCCGCTTCGGCGTGTCGGCGGTGCGCACCAGTGCGAACATGCGGTTGGCATGATGCGCGTGGGTGGTCCAGATCTTGCTGCCGTTGACGATATAGTCGTCGCCCTCCCGCACGGCGCGGGTGGCGAGCGATGCGAGATCGGATCCCGCGCCCGGCTCCGAAAAGCCCTGGCACCAATAATCCTCGCCGGAGAGGATGCGCGGCAGCCACGTCGCCTTCTGCTCCGCCGTGCCGTAGGCGAGGATCACCGGGCCGGCCAGCCTGATGCCGATCGGGTAGACGATCGGCGCGCCCGCCAGCGCGCACTCGCATTCAAAGATGAAGCGTTCGATCGCGTTCCAGCCGGTGCCGCCATGCTCGACCGGCCATGTCGGCGCGACCCAGCCTTTGCAATGAAGCGTCCGCTGCCACGCCCCGGAGATCTCGGGCTCGGGATACACGCCGGCGCTGCGTTGCTGGCCCTCGCGCAGCGCGGGCGTGAGTTCGGCGGCGAGAAAGGCGCGCACCTCGGCGCGGAAGGCCTGTTGCGCCTCCGTCAGCAGCAGGTCCATCAGGCGGCCTCGGCCAGCACGGCGCTGGTGCGATGGCTCCCGGCGGAGAGCACGGCGTCGGCATAGCGCGCGAGATGCTCGGTCGTCGTGCCCCAGGCCGCCTCGAACGCCAGGAGGGTGCGGAAATGGGCGGCGATCGGCAGCTCCTCCGAAACCCCCATGCCGCCATGCAGCTGCACCGCCCCCTGCGCGACGATGCGGGCGCACCGGCCGACCCGCACCTTGGCGCCCGATACGGCACGCGTCACATCATGGTGAAGCGGCGCGCCATCCAGCGCCAGCGCGGCCAGCAGGGCGGCGGCACGCGCCTCCTCGCAGGCGACCGTCATCTCGGCGACACGATGCTGCACCGCCTGGAAGTCCGCGAGGGCGCGGCCGAACTGGTGACGCTCGCGCAGATAGGCGGCGGTCTGCGCGCGTGCCGCGTTCATCGATCCCACGGCTTCCCAGCAGGCCGCGACCGTCGCCTCCGCCACGCCGCGCGTCACGATCGCGGCGGCGGCGGCGGACAGCCGCTCGCCCTTCACGTCGGCGAAGGTGACGTCCGCCGCGCGACCGCCATCCAGCAAACGAACAGGAACGATCGAGAGGCCGGGCGCATCCGCCGGCACCGCCAGCAGCGCCACCTCGGCGCCGTCCGGCACCGCCACGAGCAGCGTGTCCGCCCCCGCCCCGCCCGCCACCAGCGGCACCATGCCGGTGACGGCGCCGTCGTGTGCGGCGAGCGCGCGGCGACCATCGGCAAAGGCGAGGCGGCGGCCGCCGGCGATCATCGCTTCCACCAGCGCGCCGGCGCCCGCGCGCGCGGCCATCCGCCCGGCCAGCACCGCGCTCGCCAGCACCGGCTCCGTCACCAGATGGCGCCCGAGCGCCTCCATCAGGATCGCGATGTCGATCATGCTGCCGCCGATACCGCCGTCCGCCTCGCTGATCGGCAGGGCGAAGCAGCCGAGCTCCGCCAGCGCCGCCCAGATGTCGGGATCGGAGCCCGCCGGCGACGCGACGATCCGCATGCGCCGCTCGAAACCGTAGCGGTCGGCGAGCATCCGCTCCACCATGTCGGCGAACATCGTCTGCTCCTGCGAGTAGGCCAGGTCCACGAACATTCTCCCCTTGCCGCCTCTTCGCACGGCGTCAGGCCCCACGCGATAGCAAAGCCGGCAATTGAAAGCGAGCCTGATTGTTTTTTTCTGCGGTTGCGTGCGCGGTTGGCCGCTGTTAGTAAAAACCAGTCAAGCCTGCTTCTTTAGTGGGCACGGGAGGGACGCCATGCAGCTCGGCCGGGAGCAGATGCTCCGCGCGTATCGGCAGATGAAGATCATCCGCGAGTTCGAGGAACGTTCCCACGCCGAGATCCAGACCGGCGAGATCGCGGGCTTCACCCATCTCTATTCCGGCCAGGAAGCGGTCGCCGTCGGCGTGTGCGAGAATCTGACCGATGCCGACTACATCGTCTCCACCCATCGCGGCCACGGCCATTGCATCGCCAAGGGCTGCGACGTGAAGGGCATGATGAAGGAGATTTACGGGCGCGCCGATGGCCTCTGCAAGGGCAAGGGCGGATCGATGCACATCGCCGATGTCGGCAAGGGCATGCTGGGCGCCAACGGCATCGTCGGTGCCGGCGCGCCGCTCGCGGTAGGCGCCGCCATCGCCGCGCGGGCGAACGGGAGCGACGCCGTCTCGATCGCCTTTTCCGGCGACGGCGCGTGCAACCAGGGCACCACCTTCGAGGCGATGAACATGGCCGTCGTGCTCAAGGCACCCGCCATCTTCGTCTTCGAGAACAACCATTATTCGGAACATACCGGCGTCGATTACGCGGTGGGCACCACGGGCGACATCGCCAGCCGCGCCGAGGCGTTCGGCATGAAGGTGTGGCGCGGCAACGGCTGCGACTATTTCGCGGTCGATACGGTGATGCGCGAAGTGCTGGAGCATGTCCGTGCCGGGAACGGACCGGCCGCCGTGGAACTCGATACGGAGCGCTACTTCGGCCATTTCGAGGGCGATCCGCAGCGGTATCGCGGACCGGGCGAACTCGATCGCATCCGCGCCGAGCGGGACTGCCTCGCCGCATTCCGCGCCAAGGTGACGGAGGCGAAGCTGCTTGAGCATGCGGACATCGACGCGATCGACGCCGAGGTGATGGGCCTGATCGACGAGGCGGTCGCCGAGGCGCGCGCGGCCGACAGGCCGGATCCTGCGAACGTCCTGACCGACGTGTATATCAGCTACTGATCGGAACGGTTGACGATGGCGATCATGCAGTTGCGCGAGGCGATCAACCTCACCTTGCATCAGGAGATGGAGCGCGATCCGAACGTCATCGTGCTGGGCGAGGACATCGTCGGCGGCATGGGCACGGCCGGCGGGCCGGAGGCGATCGGCGGCATCTGGAAGACCACCGCTGGCCTCTACGCGAAATTCGGCGACAGGCGCGTGATCGATACGCCGATTTCGGAAAGCGCGATCATCGGCGCCGCCGGCGCCGCGCTTGCCGGCAAGCGGCCCGTGGCGGAACTGATGTTCGCGGACTTCATCGGCGTCTGCCTCGACCAGATCTGGAATCAGATGGCCAAGTTCCGCTACATGTTCGGCGGCATGAGCCGCTGTCCGGCGGTGATCCGCATCGCCTACGGCGCCGGCCGCAACGCCGGCCCGCAGCACAGCCAGGCGGCCTATGCGATGATGACGGCGATACCGGGCCTGAAGGTGGTGATCCCGTCCAGCCCCGCCGAGGCCAAGGGACTGCTCACCACCGCCATACGCGACGACGATCCCGTCCTCTTCTTCGAACCGAAAGCGCTCTACGCCGCGCGCGGGGAGGTGCCGGACGACGAGTATCTGATCCCGTTCGGCCATGCCCGGATGGTGCGCGAGGGCCGTGACGCGACGATCGTCACCTGCGGCCAGCTCGTCGATGTGGCGGCCGGGGCGGCCGACGCGCTCGCGCAGCAGGGCGTGGCCTGCGACGTGATCGACCTGCGCACGACGAGCCCGCTCGACGAGGAGGCGATCCTCGACTCGGTCGAGCAGACCGGCCGGCTGATCGTCGTCGACGAGAATCCACCCCGCTGCGGCCTGGCGGCCGACATCGCCGGGCTGGTGGCCGACAAGGCGTTCGCCTCACTGCGCGCGCCGATCGTGCAGGTGACTCCGCCGCACACGCCGGTGCCGTTCGCGCCCGAGCTGGAGCAGGCGTATCTGCCGTCGGCAGCCAGGGTCGAGACGGCCGTGATGCGCGCCCTCGAATATCGCTGAGCGGAGCGCGGGATGAGCCAGCTGCGTGCCTTCACCATGCCCAAATGGGGCATCGAGATGACCGAGGGGACCATCGCCGAATGGATGGTGGCCGAGGGGCAGGATTTCGCGCGCGGCGACATCCTGACGCTGATCGAAACGGACAAGATCACCAATGAGGTGGAGGCGGAGTTTCCCGCCCGCCTCGCCCGCATCGTCACGCCGGCGGGTGCGATGCGGCCGGTCGGCGCGCTGCTGGCCGTCTTTTCCGAGGGTGAGGCGGCGCCGGCCGAGATAGCGGCGTTCATCGCCGACTTCGCGCCGGCGGGGGGCAAGGCGGCCGCCCTGGCCACCCCCGCCCCGCCCCCGCTCTTCAGCGCCGACGCCCGCGTCGCCATACCGGACACCCTCGCGATCAGCCCCGCGGCCCGCGCGCAGGCGGAAGCGTCGCAGCTCGACATATCGGGCATCAGCGGATCGGGCCGTAACGGCCGCATCACGCATCAGGATGTCACGCAGGCCGGTCGTCCTCCGGCACCCGCCCGCGACACCGGCGCGGTGTCGATCGCGCCGCTCTCCGCCCAGCTCGACGGCCACTTCGCCTCGCCGCTCGCCAAGCGGCTGGCGCTGCAGCACGATATCGATCTCGCGACGATCACCGGCACCGGCCGGCGCGGGCGGATCGGCAAGGCAGACGTGCTCGGCCGCATCGTGCCGCCTACTATGCCGGAAACGCCCGCAGCGCCGACGGCCGAGGCGGGCGTCGAGATCGTGGCGATGTCGCCGATGCGCAAGGCGATCGCGCGTCAGCTCAGCTTTTCAAAGGCGACCATCCCGCACTTCTACCTGCGCAACAGCGCGAAGGTGGACGCGCTCCTGGCGATGCGGGCTCAGGCGAAGCGCGCGACCGGCGAGGCGCCCTCCATCAACGACTATCTGATCCGCGCATGCGCTCTCGCCCTGCGCGCGCATCCGGACGTGAACGTGCAGGTGCATGGCGACGCGATCCACCGCCACACGCACGCCGACATCGCCGTCGCCGTGGCGACCGACAAGGGCCTGCTCACGCCCATCGTCCGCGCCGCGGAGACCAAGTCGGTCGCGCGGATCTCCGCCGAGGTGAAGGCGCTGGCGGAGCGCGCCCGCGCGGGCCGCCTGCAGGCCGAGCAGTTCCAGGGCGGCAGCTTCTCCGTCTCGAATCTCGGCATGTTCGGCATCGAGACGTTCGATGCGATCATCAACCCGCCGCAAGCTGCCATCCTGGCGGTGGGTGCGGCGCGACAGGAGACGCTCGGGGTGGATCACGCGCTTGCCTTCGCCACGCGGATCAAGCTCTCCCTATCCTGCGATCATCGCGCGATAGACGGCGCGGTCGGCGCGCGCTTCCTTGCCGATCTGACCCGTCTGATCGAGAGCCCGGAGGAACTGACCGCATGAGCGGCGCAGAGACGCTCGGCCAGCTCATCCGCGAGCAGGCGCGCGATCGCGCGGCCAAGGTCGCGCTGCGCCACGACGGTATCGACACCAGCTATGCTTTGCTGGACGAACGGGCCAGCCGGATCGCCAACGGACTGATCGCGGCTGGCGTGCGGCCGGGTATGCGGATCAGCTATCTCGGCCGCAACGACCCGATCTATTTCGAGCTGCTGTTCGGCGCCGCCAAGGCGGGCGCGGTGATGACCCCGGTGAACTGGCGGCTGGCCGATGCCGAGATCGAGTGGGTGCTGGCCGATGCCTGCACGCGCGTGATCGTGGCGGAGGACGCGTTCGCCGCCCGCCTGGCGCCCGTGCTGGCGGCGCGTGCCGACGCGCCGCTGCTCGTCGCGCTGGCGGACTATGCGATCTGGCGCGATGCCCAGGCGTCGAACGATCCCCTACTGCCCGCCGACCCCGGCGATGTCGCGGTGCAGCTTTACACGTCCGGCACCACCGGGCGGCCGAAGGGGGCGATGCTCACCCACCGCAACCTGCTCGTCTACCGCAGCCTACCGCCCGAACGACAGCCCGCCTGGAACCGCTTCACCGACGACGACGTGAGCCTGCTGGTGATGCCGATGTTCCATATCGGCGGCACCGGCTACGGCATCCAGACGCTGGCAGCCGGCGCCACCGGCCTCGTCGCGCGGGAGTTCGACGCGGAACAGGTGCTCGCCTTCGTGGAGCGCGAGCGGCTGAGCAAGATCTTCGTCGTCCCGTCCGCGCTCCAGATGCTGCTACGCCATCCCCGTGCCGGCACGGTCGATTACGGCCGATTGCGGACGATCCTGTACGGCGCGTCCCCCATCCCCCTCGAACTGCTGCGCGAGGCGATGGCCGTGTTCGGCTGCGGCTTTGTCCAGATGTACGGCATGACGGAAACGTCGGGCACGATCTGCGCCCTGACGCCCGACGATCACCATCCGGACGGCACGCCGCGGATGCGCTCCGCCGGGCGGCCGATGGCGGACGGGGTGGAGCTGCGCATCCTCGACGAGGCGGGGGCGGTGCTGCCCGCGGGCGAGACGGGCGAGGTCGCCGTCCGCGCGCCGCTGGTGATGGCCGGCTACTGGCGCCAGCCGGATGCGACCGCCGCCGTGCTCTCCCCGGATGGCTGGTTCCGCACCGGCGATGCCGGCTATCTCGATGCCGACGGCTATCTGTTCATCCAGGATCGGGTGAAGGACATGATCGTCTCGGGCGGCGAGAACGTCTATCCGGCGGAGGTGGAGCAGGCGCTCTACGGTCATCCGGCGATCGCCGAAGTGGCGGTGATCGGCGTCCCGTCGGACAAATGGGGCGAGGAGGTGAAGGCGATCCTGGTCGCCGCGCCGGGCGCCGTGCCGGATCCGGCCGAGATCATCGGCTGGGCGCGCGCGCGGATCGCCGGCTACAAATTGCCGAAGAGCATCGAGGTGGTCGAGAGCCTGCCGCGCGGACCCACCGGCAAGATCCTCCGCCGCGCGCTGCGCGAACCTTTCTGGGCCGGCCGCGATCGGAAGGTGAACTGAGGATGGAGCACGCAGCGGGCCGGTTGCACGGCAAGGCCGCCTTCGTGCTGGGCGCGGCGGGCCGCGACAACATGGCGCAGACGATCGCCCGCCGCTTCGTCGACGAAGGCGCCCGGGTCGTCGTCGCCGGGCGCGGGATGGACGAGCTGGAGCGGTTCGCCGGCGAGATCGGCGGCCATGCGGTACGGTGCGACATCACCGATCGCGGCAGCATCCGCGACGCGGTGGCGGCGGCCAAGAAGTGGCTCGGCGGCCTCGATGCGGCCGTGAACGCCACCGGCTGGGGCCTGCTGAAGCCCTTCCTCGACACGAGCGAGGACGAGTTCGACCGGATCACGGCGATCAGCCTGCGCGGGCCGTTCCTGTTGTTCCAGGCGCTGATCGAGGCGATGACGGAGGGCGGCTCGATCATCCAGATCAGCTCCGCCACGTCGACGATCATGCTCAACGATCATGCCGCCTACATGGGCGCCAAGGCCGGCACCGATCATATCGTGCGCATCGTGGCCCACGAGTTCGGCGCGCGCGGCATCCGCGCCAACACGATCTCGCCGGGGCTCACGCGGACGCCGATGACGCAGGCACGGGCGGACAGGCCGGGGATGATCGAGGCGTTCCTGCCGTCATACCCGCTCGGCCGGATCGGCACCTCGGACGATATCGCCGCCGCGGCCGCGTGGCTCGCCTCCGACGAATGTTTCATGACCGGCGAGACGCTGCAGGTGAACGGCGGGCTCACGCTGCGCGCCAATCCGACGCGGGAGCAGATCGTCCGCTCGATGCAGGCGCATACCACCGGATGAAGAAGGGTCACGGCATGGACGAGGCGTTTGCGATCGAGCTGGACAAGCGCGCCTGCACCGAACTGATCTTCCGCCTGGCCCGCGCGCTGGACCGCTGCGACGAGACGCTGCTGCGATCGCTGTTCCACGAGGATGCGACCGACGATCACGGCTATTTCAAGGGTACGGCGGGCGAACTGGCCGACTGGGTGTTCCCGCTGCTGCGCACGATGGAGCGGACGATGCACACGATCAGCAACGTGCTGGTCGACGTGTCCGGGGATCGCGCCGCGAGCGAAGCCTATTTCGTCGCCTATCACGACCTCCGCGATGCCGAGGGCGCGGCAATGCGGATGACGGCGGCCGGCCGCTATCTCGATCGCTTCGAGCGACGGCAGGGCGTGTGGAAGTTCAGCCATCGTGCGGCGGTATATGACTGGAACGCCATGGAGCCGCGCAGCGACCGATGGGATCGCTCACCCGCGAGCGAGCGCGATTTCGGCAAGCGGGACGGTGAGGACACGCTCTACGCGCATCTCGCGTGGCTGCGCCACTGAGCCGCCGGCGACAGCGTTGAAATCCGGCCTTTCGGCCGTGTCCCGGCCGTCCGGATCGCGACCGCGACGCCGGTGGAATCTTGTGGATCGGCCGCATCGGCCCGGCTACCACGAAAACCCACTCCGATCCGTCTGGAGACGTAAGCGTTGAAGAAGGTGCAGCCCGCCAATCTGTCGGAACTGGAACCGGCCGGCATGGCGCCGCCGACGGCCGGCCTGCAACAGCGCAAGAGTTCGGAAACACGCGTCGCCATCCTCGACGCGGCGGTGGAGTGCCTGGCGAAATACGGCTACGCGCGCACCACCACGCAGTTGATCGCCAAGATCGCCAACGTGTCGCGCGGCGCGATGCTGCATCATTACGCGACCAAGCAGGATCTGATCGAGTCCGTGATCGATTACGCCTTCTTCCGCCACATGGAAGGCTTCAGCGCGGCGGTGCAGAGCCTGACGGAGGTACAGCGCACGCGCGAGAATGCCGGCATCCTGATGGACTGGAGCCTGTATCTCTCGCGCGAGTACAAGGCCTATCTGGAGCTGAACGTCGCCGCCCGCACGGACGAGGATCTGCGCGCCATGTTCATTCCCAAGGCGCAGCGGCACGATCGCGTGTGGAGCGAGGAACTGGTGCGCAACTTCCCCGAATGGGCCGAGGATCAGGAGCGGCTGGCGCGATCGCACCGCCTGGTCCAGTCGGTGATGAGCGGCATGGTGCTCAACCGCGACATCTGGGACGATCCGGCGATGGAGGAGACGCTGCTCGCGTTCCTCGCATCCGTGCTGCTGAAGGTGCGCGACGGATCGCTGACCTTCGCCAGCCCGTCGGGTCCGAAGAAGCCCAGGGTCGCGCGACCGCGCAAGACCGTGGCGCGTACCGCCGCCGCCTGACCGCGGCCTTGCGGTCCGCGCGGCGGTCAGGCCGGCGCGTGTCGCGCCATCATGCGATCGAGATTGTCGTGGAAGAAGCGGACGCGGGATTCCTGCCCCGCCAGGCATTCCCGCCTGTACCCGCGCGAATGCAGCGCCTTCTGCTGATCCGACCACAAGGCGACATCCTGGTCGATCGTCGGGCCCATCGTGTAGTCGCCCGCCTTGCCCGTCTGGTGCGGCGCCGGCGTCTCCATGCTGACCCAGTCGCGCATGGTGGGGGAGTAATATTGGGTCTGCCCGGCCGGGAACAGGTTGAGATACCACATGTCGAAGAAGCATTTCTCCGGATCGGTGGGGTGCGGCCGCGCGCGCAGCCAGATGTTGCCATCCGGCTTCAGGCTGAAAGACAGATTCGGGAACAGGGTATAATGCCAGTTGTCGGTCAGCATCACATCGTCATAGCGTGAGAAGTCGTAGCCCTTCTCGGCGCCCAGAAGGCGCTTCTGCTTCTGCAGCGCCTCCCGCAGATCGTGCATCCGGCCCTTGAAGTCGTCCGGATCGAGGCCCCAGAAGCGGATATGTTCGCCCATCTGGCGGATGATCTCCGGCTCGCCGCCGCGCAGGGTACGGCTCGGCGCGCCGCCCGCCATCAGCATGCGCGCATGGCCGCTGTCGTACATGTCGAACTGCGAATGGAGGTAGGAGAACTCCGCAACATATTTCAGCTGCGGATGCGCATGGAAGACGTGGTAGCTTTCGTTGAAATTGTCCTGCACCAGCTTCCAGTTGAAGTCGCCCTCGATCGTCACCCAGTGGGTGCGGACCATCTGCTCCATCGGATAGGCGTCGAGATGATCGACGACCGGCGCCAGCGCCTCGCGTAACGGTCGACAGTCGTCGTCCATGTTGAACCAGACGAAGCCGCCCCACGTCTCGCAGCGTATCTCCACCAGGTTCTTGTCGCGGCAGCGCGCCTCGGCCGAGAAGTCGGGCTCGTCCGGGATCGTGCGGATCTCGCCCTCGAGCGAGTAGGACCACGCGTGGTACGGGCAGGTGAGCCGGCGCGCATTGCCCACCTCCTGCTGCACCAGCATCATGCCGCGATGCTGGCAGACATTGTAGAAGCAGCGGATCCTGCCGTCCTGCCCCATCACGGCCAGGATCACCTCGCTGCCGAACGGCAACGTCACGAAGTCGCCGGGCTTCTCGAACTGGTTGACCATCGCCGCGACCTGCCAGGTGCGGGTCCACATCGCGTCCCACTCGCGCCGCCAGAAGTCGCGATCGAAGTAGCGGGAGGGCGAGATCGGGTGGTTCGACAGGATCGGGTCCGGCGCCTTCGTCAGGTCCACGCCGGCGGGTCGTTCGATGGCGGTTACGGTCATCGGGCAGGCTCCTGCCGATCGGCGGCCCCGGGGTCGCGGGCCAGATACTTGTCGAGCGTTTGGTGGAAGTGGCGGATGCGGCTTTCCTGATAGCGGGCAAGGTGCAGCCGCCGGTTCTTGGACGCCTTCATCCCGGTCTGCACATGCGGCAGGTTCGCCATATCCTGTTCCAGCACCGTGCCGAGCTGGCCGAGATGGTCGGCGAAACTCTCATGCGGCTCGATCAGCGTGAACGGTGCGCATGTCGCCGCCTCTCCCGGTTTGGCACGCGCGAGGAGGCGCACTTCCATCAGCGTGTGCCCCACGTCCGGCCATGGGCGCCAGCGATAGACGACGGTAGGCTGCACCCCGCCCCACGGCGAGAAATTGGGGAACACGTTGTAGGTGAACGCATCCTGCACCTCGGCATCGGAGACGTCGCTGAGATCGCGGCCGAACTGCTCGGCGAAGCGGGCGCGGTTGTGCGCGCCCATCGCGGCGCGCGCGGTCTGCCCGTCCGGCACGTCCAGCCGCATGCCCGGCGTGACCACGCGGCCATTGTAGCGCAGGAAATTGTCGATGATCTCCTGCTCGCTGCTGCCGCCCGTCAGCATCGGCGAGAGTACGCCGAACGGCGTGATCGTGAGGTTCACATGATCGCCGTAGAGATTATATTTGGAGTTTACGTCGCCGGTGAACCCGCTGATCTGCGGATGCGTCGCGGCGACGTGGAAAGCCTCCATGAAGGCTTCCGCCGCCGCCTTCCAGTTGACCGGAATGACCTTGCCGACCCAGGCGGAGGTATAGGCATCCTCCGGCCGCCAGCGCGCGAAATGCGCCGGCAGCGGGGCGAGATACTCCTCCAGCGTCGGGCCGCCCTCATTCTCCTTGACGAAGATGTAGCCGCCCCACCGGCCCACCTGCGCTTCCGGCAGGGTGAGATCCTCGCCGTCGAGCTGGGGGAAGTCCCACCGGCACGGAATGCGCTTCAGGGTGCCGTCCGGGTTCCAGGTGAAACCGTGATAGGCGCACTGGAACTCGCTCGCCCAGCCGCTCTCCGTGCGCAGCTTGCGGCCGCGATGCAGGCAGACATTGTGGAACGCGCGGACTGACCCGTCCGGCTGGCGGGTGACGAGATAGGAACGCCCGGCATTCTCGTAGAGCACATAGTCGCCCGCTTCCGGCAGCTCCTCCTCGCGCGCGGCAAATTGCCACACGTTCGGCCACATGCGCTCGCATTCCAGCGCGAAGAAGGCCGGATCGGTGTAGCGCGCCGGGTCGAGCGGCGCGGAGCCGAGATCGCGCTGGTGCGTCTCAAGCAGGTAGTCGGGCACGCGGCGGCTGTCCGCCTGCGCCAGGCTGTTCCAGCTTGGGCCGGGGCCGCTCGGTTCGTCCACGCCCGGTCTGCCCACGGGGAGATCGTCTTCGTACACGCGTCTCTCCACCAAGCCGCTCCGATCCGGCTTGTTCATGGCCCGTTGTGACGACTATCCGGCGTAAAGACAAGCCTGATTGTTTTTTTGCAAGAACCACTTGCGCGTGCTCCGCCCGCCCTGCCCCTGCCGGAGCCTACGCCAGCAGGTCGGTTCGGCGGTGGGTGATAGCCGGCGAAGTCCGGCGTCAGGCGTTCAGATAGCGGTCGATCGTCTGGTGCAGGTGGCGGATGCGCGATTCCTGATAATTGCCCAGCGTCTCGCCACGCTTCTTGGATGCGTGGAAGCCGCGATACTGCTGGATCAGGTTGTTCGTATCCTGATCGAACGTGGCGCCCAGCCACGGCTCCACCCCGGGCGCGGAGCCATAGGATTCCTGCGCGGCGATACGCACGGGGGCGACCGGCTCGGGATGGCTCTCCCCTTCCGCCAGCGGCCGGAGGAACAGCAGATCGAACAGCGTGCGGCCCGGATCCATGCCGATCGGGCGGAAGCGGTAGACCATCGGCAGCGACACGCCGGGGAACATGCACATGTTCGGAAACAGGTGATACTCGATCGAATCGAGCATCTCGCTGTCCGAATAATGCGACAGGTCCAGCCCCCATTTCCGCCCGAGATTGTCGCGGCGCCAGGTCGCCGCCACGTTCCGCGCCGTGCCGCCCTCGGGCACGATCGTGCCCGCCGGCAGGTGCATCTTGTCGGCGATCTGCTGTTCGGTCTGCGCCTCCGGATAGTGCGGGCTCGGCACGCCATGGGTGTGGACGAAGCGCGAGACATGCTCGCCGAACAGATCATATTGCGCGTTGGCGTCGCCGGCGAAGGGCAGGTTCTGGGCGTGGGTCTCGACGACGTGATACGCTTCGAGGAACGCCTCCTGCGCGGCCTTCCAGTTGGTCGGCAGCTCCTTCTGGATATGGACGGCGACGGCCCGGCGGCCGAGATCCCAGCCATCCTTCATGTGAGCCGGCAGGACGCCGAGATACTCCTCCAGCGGCACGGCATGCTCATCCATGTTGAGGAAGACGAAGCCGCCCCACGTCGCCACCTTCACCTGCGGCAGCTTGAACATGTCGTCGCGGACATGGGGGAAGTCCCACCGACACGGGATCGATTGCAGGTCTCCCTCGGTGGACCAGGTCCAGCCGTGGAACGGGCAGCGCAGCTGCTCGGCGAAGCCACTGCTGTCCGATGCGCGCAGCTGGGTGCCGCGATGCAGGCAGGCATTGTAGAAGGCGCGGATCACATCGTCGGCGCCGCGCACGATCAGGAAGGAGTAAGGCCCGATATCGTAGGTGACGTAATCCCCGGCCTCGCGCAGCTCCTCCTCGCGGGCGACCCATTGCCACACTCTGGGCCAGAGCTTCTTCATCTCCAGATCGAAGAAGGCGGGTGAGGTGTAGCGATCATAGCCGATATCCTCGTCGCCGAGATAGGCCGGCGCCTCGACGAGCAGCGCCTCCGGCACTGGCTGACGATCGGCGATGATGATGTCCCGGGTGCTCGGGCCGGGGCACCGATGCTCACCGGGCGAAAGATCCAGGGCTTCCATCGGCACGCTCCATTCAGGGTTCGAGACTATGTGATCCGCCTTCTCAGCGGCTGCGATCGCCGGCGGACGGACGCACGAGAGCCACGTCGCTCGGATCGGCGCCCTCGCGCCCGCCGGTCAGGGCGTGCGGCGTGCGCTCCAGCCAGCCGTCGGACGCCGGATCGGTGCGGGTCCAGTCGACGACCTCGCGTCGGTGGAGGATGCGCCACTCCCCGTCGCGCCGCTCGTAGAGGTCAAGGTAGCGGCCCGCGATCACGAGATCCTCCGGGCCTTCGTCGCCGTGCCGGCGATGATAAGCGAGGAAGTAGATCTCTCCCGTGGCCGTACCGTCGTCGATCGCGATGTCCATCTGGCCGAGCAGGTGGCTGGTCTTCGCGTATCGACGGAGAATATCCTGGGCAAAGGCCACGAACTCGCGCGCCGGCCCGCGGAAGAAGCCGTAGTCCGTCGTCGCATCGGGATGGAAGGCGCTCTCCTGCAGCGCGCGGTCCAGCCGATCCTGCCCGCGGATGTAGCGCATGGCACAGTCGGCGATGCCCTGCCGATCCACCAGATGCCGCACCGCCGCGTCCACTCCCGCTCTCCTCGTGGCCTGCCCGCTCTTGCGGCGCGGCGCCGGACCCGTTAGGCCGTAAAAAAACAGTTCTGCTTGATGGTTTTAGGGTTGGAGTGCGCGATGTCAACCAGGCCCGTTCCGCTCGCCCTGTCGCTTCCCCGGCCGACGGCGCCTAATTACGTGCTCGCCTTGCTCTACGTCGCTTACGTGCTGAACTTCGTCGATCGCCAGTTGCTGACCCTGCTGCTCAATGACATCAAGCGCGACCTGCACCTCGCCGACTGGCAGCTGGGTTTGGCGAGCGGCACCTCCTTCGCTTTCCTCTATGTGGCGGCCAGCGTGCCGGTGGCGCATCTGGCGGACCGGACGAACCGGGTGCGGCTGCTCGCCATCTGCGTGGGCGCGTGGAGCGTGATGACGGCCGCCTGCGGCATCGTCGGCAATTTCATCCAGTTGCTGCTGGCACGGATGGGCGTGGCGATCGGTGAGTCGGGTGGCCAGCCCGCGTCCCTCTCGCTGATCGCCGATCTGTTCCCGGCGGAGGTGCGATCGACCAAGCTGGGCGTCTACTTCTCGGCGGCGGCGATCGGCACGATGCTGTCCTATGTCGTCGGCGGCTATGTGAATGCGGCGATCGGCTGGCGCTGGACGTTCCTGATCTTCGCCGTGCCGGGCGTCCTGCTCGCGATCCTGCTGGCGCTCACCGTGCGGGAGCCGCAGCGCGGCCTGCACGACGGCGCGATCCCGCGCGGCGCGCAGCGGTCCCTGCCCGGCGCGCTGCGCGATCTGCTGCGCTACCCGCTGTTCCGCCGCCTGTGCCTGGCCTGCTCGCTCGCCAACCTGGCCCTCTATACGTTGCTGACATGGGCGCCCTCGCTCGCCCTGCGCACCTACGGCCTGAGCACCGGCACGGTCGGCGTCGTCATGGGGCTGCTGGGCGGCGGCGTCACGGCGCTGAGCATCCTCGCGACCGGCTGGGTCTCCGATCGTCTGTTCCGCATCAACCCGGCGGCGCCCCTCTACATGGTAGCCGCCGGCATGCTCATCATGGCGGTGCTGCTGCCGGTCTGCCTGTTCGCACCGGGATTCGGCCTGTTCGTCGCCACCTTCGCCATCTGCTACGGCGTGGGCGCCAGCTATTCGGCGCCCAGCATCGCCGCGGTGCAGAGCGTGGTGCCGCCGGATCTGCGCGCTATGTCGTCCGCGCTGATCTTCATGCTGGGCACCCTCGCCGGGCTCGGCGTCGGGCCGCTGATGGTCGGCGCGATCAGCGACATGCTGGTGCCGCGCTTCGGCGCGGAAAGCCTGCGCTATGCGCTGCTGATCCTCTCGCCGCTGTCGCTGGCGAGTGCGATCACCTACTATCTCGCCGGCCGCAACCGCCTGCGGGACCATGCGGCATGACCGGCGCGGACGCCGTTCAGCGCATCATCGACCGGCAGGAGATCGCCGACCTGCTCACCCGCTACGCCCGCGCGGTGGATCGCTGCGATCTGCCGCTGCTGCTCGGCATCTGGGCGCCGGGCGCCACGGTGGACTATGGCGGCGGCGTGGCGGACGCCGACGCGTGGAGCGCCGAGGTTCTCGGCCGCCTCGCCACGATGAACCGCACGATGCACGCATTGTCGAACATGCTGATCGCGATCGAGGGCGATGGCGCCACAGCCGAGACGTGCTGCACGGCCTATCACCAGTTCGACGCGGCGGGGGGGCCGCGCCGGATGATCGTCGGCGGGCGCTATCTGGATCGGCTGGCGCGCACCGGCGATCACGGCTGGCGCGTCGTCACGCGGCGCTACGTGATGGACTGGAACGAGAATGATCCCTCGACCGCGATGTGGGGCGAAGGCCCCTATGCCCGGCTGAGCAGGATCGGCGGCCGCTTTCCCGACGATCCCTCCTACGCTGCCTGACGAGAGCCGCTCCGGCGCTGCCAAGCGACGAACCTCCTTCAACCAGGCGGCGCGTGGCGCCAGCCATCGATCAGGTGCCGGCCGATCTGGCCGACGCCGGTAACGCCGCCGAGCGCCATCACCACGCGCAGTTCCTCGGCCATCATCCCGATCATGCGGGCGACGCCGGCCTCGCCCGCCGCCGCCAGCGCATAGAGCCATGGCCGGCCCACCAGCACCGCGTCCGCGCCCAGCGCCAGCATGCGGAACAGATCGACACCGTTGCGCACCCCGCCATCGACGAACAGCGGCAGCCCGCCGCCGAGCGCATCGGCGATCCGCGGCAGCGCCCGCGCGGTGGAGCCCACGCCGTCCAGCTGTCGGCCGCCATGATTGGAGACGACGATCCCGTCGGCCCCCGCCGATCGCGCCGCCTGCGCATCGCCCGCCTCCATGATGCCCTTCACGATCAACGGTCCGTCCCAGCGGGCGCGCACCCATTCCACGTCGCGCCAGGTGATGCCGGCGTCCATGTTCGCGGCGGTCCAGGCGATGCACTCCGCCATGCCGGCCGCCGGGCCGAGCATCGTGGCGATGTTGCCGAGCGCATGGGGACGCCCGGCCAGCCCGACGTCGGCGAGCCAGCGCGGCCGGCCGAGCGCCTGCGCCAACCGCCGCAGACGGCCGGCGAGGCCCGGATCGGCAAGGCCCGATCGACGATCGCGCCACCGTATGCCGGTAACGGGCAGGTCCACCGTCAGCACCAGCGCGCCGCAGCCCTGGGCCGCCGCCCGCGCCAGCATCTCCACGGCGAAATCGCGATCGCGCACCATGTAGAGCTGGAACCAGCAGGGGGCGGCCTGGCCCACCTCGTCAAGCGGACAGATCGACGTGGCCGAGAGCGTGAATGGGATGCCCGCTCCGGCCGCCGCGCGCGCCGCCTGCACCTCGCCGCGCCGGGCCGCCATGCCGGCCAGTCCGACCGGGCCGAGGATCAGCGGCAGCGCCAGATCGGTGCCGAACAGCCGGGTGGCCGTATCGACCGTGGCGACGTCGCGCAGAACGGTCTGCCGCAGGCGGACTGCGGCGAGATCGGCCAGGTTGGCCGCCGCCGTCTGCCCGGCGAAGGCGCGCCGTCGAAATATTCGAAGAGGAAGTGCGGCAGCCGCGCCTGCGCTGCCGCACGATAGTCGATCGCCGTGGCGATCCGCATTATCCGCGCGCCTGCGCCGCCATCGCCTTGGCGTCCAGCCCGCCATTGCCATGACCCACCGTCAGGCTGTTATGGGCATGGGCGAGATGATGGAGGCCGAACACCGCCTCCATCGCGCCGCGCTTGCCGCCGAGATCCTCGGTCAGGTTGAACGCCTGCTTGGCGAGCGCGACGCCGAATCGCGGCAGGGCGGCGAGCCGTGCGGCGATCATGTCCACCTCCGCCGCCAGCCCTTCGCGCGGCACGACGCGGTTGACCATGCCGAGCTGGTACGCCCGCTCCGCCGGCATGCGATCACCGAGAAACAGGAACTCGCGGGCGACGCGCGGGTGCATCTCGAACGCGTGGGCGAAATACTCCACGCCCGGCACGCCCATCCGCAGCACGGGATCGGAGAAGAACGCATCCTCGCTCGCCACGATCAGGTCGCAGACCCAGGCGAGCATCAGGCCGCCGGCGATGCAGGCGCCCTGCACCGCCGCGACGACCGGCTTGGGCAGGCTGCGCCAGCGTCGGCACATCTCCAGATAGATCTCCTGCTCGCGCGCATAGGCCTGTTCGGCGCCCGGCTTGCCGGCATGATCGGGCCACAGGAAGCGCCGCTCGCCGGGCGCGCTCACCGTCACGTCGCGCCCGGGCGTGCCGATATCGTGGCCGCCGCAGAAATGCTTGCCGGCGCCCGCGAGGATGATCGCGCCCGCCGCGTCGTCGGCGGCGGCGCGACGGAAGGCGTCGTCGATCGCATAGGTCATCTGCCCGTTCTGGGCATTGCCGAACGCCGGACGATTGAGCGTGATCCGGGCGACGCCGTCCGCCACGGCATAGAGCACCGGCTGATCGGTCTCGTAGACCGGGGCTTGCTGATCCGTCATCGGCTCTCCTCTACGCCAGCAGCAATGCGGGATCGATGCGGTGCAGCAGCGGCGCACCGTCGCGATAGCGTCGCAGATTCTCCACGAAGATGTCGTCCGTGCGCTTCAGCAGGCCGGAGCCGACGCCCGACGTATGGGCGGTGAGCGTCACCCGCGGGTGGCGCCACTGCCACTCGCCTGGCGGCAGCGGCTCCACCTGCGTCACGTCCAGCACCGCGTGGGACAGATGCCCGCTGTCCAGCGCCGCCTTCAGCGCATCGTCGTCGATCAGCGGACCGCGCCCGACGTTGAGGAACAGCGCGCCCGGCTTCGCGCCGGCAAAGAACGTCGCGCCATAGGCACGGGTCGATTCCGCGGTGAGCGGCACGGAGAGCACCACCACGTCTGCCGCCGCCAGCTCCGGCCCGATCGTCTCGGGCGTGACGATCCGGTCGGCGTCGGCGTCGCTGCCGCCGCTTCGCCGCACGCCGACGATGGTGACGCCGAGCGCACGCGCCCGGACCGCGATCTCGCGCCCGATCGCGCCGAAGCCGACGAGCAGCCAGGTGCTGCCCTGCACCTCGCGGAACATCATCTGGCGCCATTCGCCGGCGGCCTGCGCCGCCCGCCGCTCCGGCCCGCGCTGAAACCGGTCGAGCACGTGCGACAGGACATATTCGGCAATCGCGGGCGCCGGCCCCTTGCTCATCGCCAGCTCCACGCCGTTACGGGCGAGGGTGACGAAGGCCGGATCGTCATAGCCCGCCCGGCCGCTCTGCATGAAGCGAAGGGAGGGCGTGGCGCATACGGTGTCGAGGAACGCCTCCTCCTGCTTCTGCACGAACAGGTCCAGGCTGAACCAGGCTCCCGTCGGCGCCGCCTGGGTGGCGGGCATCAGCGCACGGCGGTAGCTGACCCGCTCGCGATCCACGAAGAAGACCGGATCGACCGTGATCCCTGCCTCGGCGAGACGGGGCGCGACACGCGCGAACCCGGTCTCGGCGATCAGGATCCGGAGCGGCTCGCCCACGCCGCTCTCCCGTATCAGAAGCTGAAGCGCACGCCGGCGCGCACGGAGCGGCCGATGATGTCGTACAGCAGCACGTTGGTGCCGGAGGTCAGCACGTTGGCATTGTCCTGGCTTGCGACCACCGGAGGATCCTTGTCGAGCACGTTGTCCATCGCCACGAACAGCTCGCTGTCGCCGCCGGCGATCTTCAGCTTATAGCCGATATAGGCATCCATATAGAAGATCGCCGGCACGTGATTGCGGTTGATGTCCAGCGGACCCCAATTCTGCTCGATCTGCGACGCGCCGATGAAGCGGCCCTTCAACTGCGCCGTGGCCGGCCCCTGCGAGTAGGTCGCGGTGGCGAAGGCGCGCCAGCTCGGCACGCCTTCCGCGGCGCCGGCATTGTTGCCCACCTCGCCCGCGCGGTTCACCGTCGCCCCGGCGGAGAGGATGTCCAGCTTGTCGGTGTAGTTCAGCAGGGTGCGCAGGTCGAGCGTGCCGGCACCCACGTCCGTGCGGTAGGACAGTTCGAAATCGATGCCGCGCGCCCGCTCGGACCGCGCGTTGAACGGCTGGAGGAGGATGCCGGTGATCACGTTGGCGGCGTTGCGGGTGATGCGGCCGCACAAAGCGGTGTTGCCGGCGAAGCATTGATCCACGATCTGCTGCGACGAATTGGTCGCGATCGCGCCGCCGATCTTGATGTCGTAATAGTCGACCGATGCGGCGAAGCCGCGCAGCCAGCTGGGTCGGTAGATCACGCCCAGGGTCAGCGCGTTCGCCTTCTCCGGCTGCAGGTCCAGATTGCCGCGCAGGGTCTGGAGGAATTGGGCGTTCGCCCGGTTGTTGAACGGATCGGCGACATTCTGCGTCGTTACGGTGCCGCCCAGGAACAACTCGTTCAGGTTAGGCGCGCGGATATCGCGCGATCGCGTGAAGCGGATGTCGATGTCGGGGATGGGCTTGTAGGTGAAGCCGGCCTTCCAGGTCTCCACCGTGCCGCTGGTGCTGTAATCGGTGACGCGCCCGGCCAGGCTGAGATCGAGCGAGGTGCCGAGCGGGCTGTCCTTCAGCACCGGGATCGCGAGCTCGCCGAACAGCTCCTTCACGCTGAACCTGCCGCGAAACGGCTTGTAGTTGCCGGCGTAGAAGCCGTTCACCTGCGAAACCGCGTCCGACGTGGCCGATGCCTTCTCGCGCCGGTAATCGACGCCGAACGCCAGCGAGACCGGGCCTGCGGGCAGCGCGAACAGATCGCCATTGGCGCTCGCCGAGGCGACATCCTGGCGATAGACCAGATCCTGCCGGCCGACGCCGATCAGATAATCGGCCTGCGCCGACGAGATGCCGGCGGAGCCGAACGGGTTTAGCGGCACGCAGCCGTTGCCGGGCGCCGTCAGGGTCGAGCGGCAGATGGCCGTGCCCGGGCTCGCCGGATTGGCGACGGCGTCGACCGCCAGCGCATAGCGGGCGGGGCGCGGATTGTTCGGCGCCAGGATCGTGATGTCCGACCGGCCATATTGATAGGAGAGGCTGTACGACCAGCTGTCGCTGATCTTGCCCTCGAAGCCGCCGAGCGCGCGGATCGCCTCGCGGTCGGTCGAGGTGCGTAGCGCGCCCAGCTTGCTGTTGGTGGTGGAAAGCGGAATGCTGGTCACGCCCGCCGCCACCATCGCGGCGCGCACCTGCGCGGGCAGGTAGAAATTGTCGATGCCGATGCTGGTGTTGCCGGTGCGGAAGAAGGGCGCGATCACCGCTTTGGCCTTCGCCTTGCTGAACGAACCCTCGGCGAACGCCTTCAGCCCGTCGGTCAGTTCGTAGCTGAGGCGGCCGTAGATCGAGCCCTGTTCCACCGGGACGTTCGACTCGCCATATTTGGATAGGTCGTCCAGCCGGCTATAGTCCGCCTCGCTGCCGGACGCGTAGATGCCGCTGATGACCGGCGCGAACTGGAAGTTGGTTCCGGCCAGCCCGCCATTGGCATCGAAGAAATAGCCCCGCAACGGGCCGCTCGCGACGAACCCTTCGTCGTTCACGTTCAGCGAGGTGTTCGGCAGGATCAGGCGGGCCGGCTGGCCGTTGCCGGCGGCGAACGCCGGATTGTTGATTATCTTGTAGGCCTTGAACCAGTCGCGATCGGAATATTTGGCGCGATAGGATTTCGAATAGTTTCCGCTGAGGGTGATGTGGCCGCGATCGTCGGCGAAGGAACGGCCGAACGACAGGTCGCCGCCAAAGCTCTCCGCATCGCCATGGGTGCTCGTACCGCCCTGAAGCTGCCCCTTCAGCCCGGTGAAATCGGTGTCGAGCACGAAATTGACGACGCCGGCGACCGCGTCCGAACCCCAGGTGGCGGAAGCGCCGCCGGTGACGACATCCACCCGCTTCACCAGCGCGCTGGGCAGCGTGTTCAGATCGACGGCGCCGGTCAGGTTCGATGGCGTCACGCGGCGGCCGTTCAGCAGCACCAGCGTGCGCGGCGCACCCAGGTTACGCAGGTTCAGGTAGTTCGCGCCGGCGGAACCGGAGGCGAGGCTGCCGCGCGGCGTGCGCGGCGTCTCCGATCCGGCGAGGGCCGGCAGCTGGTTCACGTAATCGGCGATCGTCACGGGCGCCGACTGATCGATCTCGGCCGCTGTCACGACGCTGACGGGCGTGGGCGCCTCGAACCCGTTACGCACGATGCGGGTGCCGGTCACGACAAGATCGCCGGGCGACTGTTCCGCGGCCGCCTGATCGGAACCGGGCTGGTTGGATCCGGGCTGGTCGTCAGCCGCGGCGGGGCGATCGGCCAGCCGCTCCTGCGGCGTCGCGGGCAACGCCTCCTGCGCGAAGGCCGTGGCGGGGGAAACCGCCGCGGCAGCGCACCCCACGAGCAGTATCGACCTGATCGAAACCTTCATAATCCCCTCCGGCTGCTCGGCTGTTGCCGACTAGAACCTCGCGGGAGCGGCGCATGAATCACGCGGCCGCCACCCACCCCTCGCCTATTGCCTTCGATCCGGGAGGGCAAGGAAAAAGGCAGTTGGGCTCGATGGCGTCGTAGTCGCCCGTTACGATCATGTCGGACTTTTTTTAACCAACGCGTCGGTCCGGGATGCGGCGGTCTGCGGCGTATCGAGATTTAGCGGATGAAGCCGGTTTGACTTGGCGTTCGTGCAAACCGCTCGTCCTGAGGAGCGATTGAGCGTGTCGAAATGGCGACTTCGCCTCCGCTCAGCCCCTCCTCAGGATGAGCGGACGTGCAAAAAGCTGGATGTCTGTCCGACCTGGGCCGGGCCGGATGGGTCCGCGTGAAGATCGTAGGGTTTGGCGCTTGGTAAAACGGAGGCGGCGGACCACCGCGCGGCTATGTCGCCCCACGCGACGATGTCGTACTCGCCCGCGTCAGATGCCGCGCCTCGATGCGCTTCGTCTCGTCGCCGCCCGAAACCGCTAGGGATTCGCCCGCTAATGCACCGCGCGGCCCGCCGACGCCGCGATCAGTGATTGGATATGTGGGTGCCGAGATGCCGGCCCGCCAGGTAGCCGAAGGTCATGCCCGGCCCCAGCGTGCCGCCGGCGCCGCCATAGCCCTCGCCCAGCACCGCGGCCATGGCGTTGCCGGCCGCGTAGAGGCCGGGGATCGGGTTGCCGCTCCAGTCCAGCACCTGCGCGTCGCCGTTGGTCTTCGGGCCGCCGGCCGTTCCCAAGGCGCCGGACTCCATCTTGACCGCGTAGAACGGCCCCTGATCGATCAGCCCGAGCGTGCGGTACGGCGGATCGAAGTCGGTATCGCCCCACATGTAGAAATTGTCGTAGCTGTTGTCGCCGCGGTTGAAGTCGTCGTCATGGCCGTTGCGCACCATCTCGTTGAACCGCGCCACGGTGGCCGTCAGCCCGGCGGCGTCGATCCCCGCCATCGCGGCCAGCGCCTCCAGCGTCTCGGCCTGCATCATGTAGGAGGGGATGGGCGAGCCGGGCGTCGAGCTGAACGTCGGATACTTGTCCTTGTAGCGCTGATCGATGATCAGCCAGTAGGGCAGGTTGGCGTAGCTGTGCGTGCCGGCGTCGAAGGCGTGCAGCGCCTTGCCCATCGCGTTGTAATTGGCCGCCTCGTTCACGAACCGCTTGCCGGCACGGTTGACCAGGATGGCGCCGGGGCGCGCCCGCTCGTCCGACCCCAGCAGGTAGTTGGGCTTGGCGGCGCGGTGCTGCGGCTTGGACTCGAGCACGCTCTGCTGCCAGAAGGCATGCTGCATGTTGCCCAGCTGGGCGCCCGCCTCGATCGCCATCAGCAGGCCGTCGCCCTCATTCTCGGGCACGCTGACCGGCCCGGTCAGGGGACCGCGAAGGAAGGCCTGCACCAGCTTCTCGTTCCATTCGAACCCGCCGGTCGCGATCACCACGCCGCGGCGCGCGCGCACGCGGAAGTCCCGGCCGTCGGCATCCTCGGCGACGACGCCGATTACCCGGTCGCCGTCCTTCACGAGCCTGCGGGCGCGCTTCTCGAACTCGACCGGGATGCCGCGATCAAGCACCGCCTTGAACAGCGATCCGGCCAGCGCCTGCCCCAGGCCGCGATAATCCTGCCGCTCGCGCTCGGCGAGGGTGGCCTCGTCCAGCGTGCCGCTCACCGCCTCCATCAGGCTGCCGCGCACCGGATAGGCCATCTTGGTCGGGTTCACCCGCGTGGCCCACTTGCCGAGCTGGTCGAAGGAAAAGGCCTCATTGTCCAGCGAGCGCCCGCCGTCGACCTTCGCGCCCGGCATGTACGGCTGATAATCGGGGAAGTCGGCGAACACGTGGAAGCGGACGGGCGTCTTGTCCGCCAGATAGCGGATCATCTCCGGTCCGCTCTCCATGAAGGCGCCCAGCGTCTCGGGATCGAGCGCGCCCGGCGCGAGGGAATCGAGATAGGCGACGATGTCGTCGTCGGACTCGTCGATGCCCGCCTCGCGCTGATAATGGTTGTTGGGGATCCAGAGCATGCCGCCGGACATCGCCGTCGTCCCGCCGACCATGCCGGTCTTCTCCAGGATGACAACGTCCTTCGCGCCGAAATCATGGGCGGAGATCGCCGCCGTCATCGCCGCGCCGCCCGAACCCAGCACGACGACGTCGGCTTCCAGATCCCACTTGACGTCCTCGGTCATCGCCTGTCTCCCCGCCGGTCCGGGCGTGGCGCGGCGCCCGGCCAGCGCCACGTGCCGGATCCAATCGGATAAGGCGATTGGGGCTTTTCGCCGCCCGCAACCACTCCGAAATGTCCTAGTACCGGCACCTCACGCGCCGGCGGTCAGGCCTTCCGCACGACCATAAGATAGTCCAGCGCCAGACTGTCGCTCAGCACCAGCCCCTTCAGCGGCGAGAAGGCCAGCCCGGTCACGTCCGCCACGCGCAGCCCCGCCGCCTCCAGCAAGGCCTGAAGCTCGTCCGGCGTGAGGAACCTGCTCCAGTCGTGCGTGCCGCGCGGGATGCGGCCCAGCCCCTCGCCTAGCGTGATCATCGCCAGCCGCGACAGGGGCGTGCGGTTCGGCGTCGACAGCACCAGCAGCCCGTCGGGCGCCAGCGCCGCCGCCAGTCCGGCCACGAAGCCGGCGGGATCGGCGACATGCTCGATCACCTCCATGCACGTCACCAGATCGAACGTCTCGCCGGCCAGGCTCGCCAGTTCGCCCGCGCGATAGTCGATCGCCAGCCCCTGCCCCTCGGCATGGGCGCGCGCCACCGCCACATTCTCCGGCGCCGCGTCGATGCCCGTCACCGCCGCCCCCAGTCGGGCGAGCGGCTCCGCAAGCAGGCCCGCGCCGCAGCCCACGTCCAGCGCGCGCCTGCCCGCCAGCGGGCGGAAAGCCGCCGCGTCGCCCGCCCAGTGCGCGTCCACCGCGTCGCGGATGTAGCGCAGCCGCACCGGGTTCAGCCGGTGGAGCATCGCGGACGACCCCGTCGGATCCCACCAGTCCGCCGCCAGCCGGCCGAAATGGGCGGCCTGCGCCGGATCGATCGTCGGGGCGGGCGTAACGGCGGACGATCGGGCGGGCGATCGCGTGGGCTGGGGGGCGATGCTTGCGTTCATAATCCCCCCTCCCTATCAGGGCCGCGCCTTGGTTCCCAAGGCTCTTTCAGCTGGATGAGAGAACCCGGTTCATGGCCCGTATCGTGATGAAGTTCGGCGGCACCTCGATGGCGGGGATCGAGCGGATTCGCAACGTGGCCGCCCGCGTGAAGCAGGAGGTGGAGGCCGGCCACGAGGTCGCCGTCGTCGTCTCGGCGATGTCGGGCGAGACGGACCGGCTCGTCGGCTTCTGCCGGGAGGCGTCGCCGCTGTACGATCCGCGCGAATATGACGTCGTCGTCTCCTCGGGCGAGCAGGTGACGAGCGGCCTGCTCGCGATCGTCCTGCAGTCGATCGGCGTCGATGCGCGCAGCTGGCTCGGCTGGCAGCTGCCGATCGGCACGTCGGATGCGCACGCCTCGGCCCGCATCGGCCAGATCGACGCCGAGACGCTCGGCACGGCGATGGCCGGCGGCCAGGTGGCGGTGATTCCGGGCTTCCAGGGCGTGACGGCGCACGGCCGCGTCACCACGCTGGGCCGCGGCGGATCGGATACCTCGGCGGTCGCGGTGGCGGCGGCGATGAAGGCCGATCGCTGCGACATCTACACCGACGTGGACGGCGTCTATACCACCGATCCGCGCATCGTGCCGCGCGCGCGCAAGCTCAGCAAGGTGACGTACGAGGAGATGCTGGAGCTCGCCTCGGTCGGCGCCAAGGTGCTCCAGACGCGCTCGGTGGGGCTCGCCATGAAGGAGAAGGTCCGCGTCCGCGTGCTCTCGTCGTTCGACGATGCGCGCGACGAGGACGGGCATCGCGGCACCCTGATCGTGGGCGATGACGAGATCGAAGAGGGAAGCATGGAACGTCAGCTCATCACCGGCATCGCCCACGACAAGAACGAGGCGAAGATCACCGTCGTCGCCGTGCCGGATCGCCCCGGCGCGGTCGCCACGATCTTCTCGCCGCTGGCGGATGCCAGCATCAACGTGGACATGATCGTGCAGAACGTGGCGCATGCCGGCGGCGCCGCGCCCGCCGCCACCGACGTGACCTTCACCGTGCCCAAGGCCGAACTCGCCCGCGCGCTGGACGTGCTGGAGCGGGAGAAGCCGGTGATCGGCTTCACCGGCATCGTCCACGATACCGCCATCACCAAGATCTCCGTCGTCGGCGTCGGCATGCGCAGCCACGCGGGCGTCGCCGCGCAGATGTTCAAGTCGCTGGCGGATCGGCAGATCAACATCCTCGCCATCACCACGTCGGAGATCAAGGTGAGCGTGCTGATCCACGAGGATTATACCGAGCTGGCCGTGCGCGTGCTGCACACCGCCTACGGCCTGGACGCGCCGGAGCCGGCCGCCGAGGCCGACGCGGCGTGAGCGCGGGCACGCGCCGCCTGGCCGCGCTGATGGCGCGCGGCGCCGATTTCCTCGGGGCCGACGTCGCGATCCTCGCCGGCGCGATGTCGTGGGTCAGCGAGCGGAGCCTCGTCTCCGCCATCTCGAACGCGGGCGGCTTCGGCGTGATCGCGTGCGGCGCGATGACGCCGGCCCTGCTCGATGCGGAGATCGCCGCGACCCGGGCGCTCGCTACGAAGCCGTTCGGCGTCAACCTCATCACCATGCACCCGGATCTCGGCGCGCTGATCGAGGTCTGCGCGAAGCACGGCGTCGGCCATGTCGTGCTGGCGGGCGGGCTGCCGCCGGGTGGCGCGATCGAGAAGATCAAGGCGTCCGGCGCGAAGGTGATCTGCTTCGCGCCGGCGCTGGCGCTGGCGAAGAAGCTGATCCGATCCGGCGTGGATGCGCTGGTGATCGAGGGCATGGAGGCCGGCGGCCATATCGGCCCGGTCTCCACCAGCGTGCTGGCGCAGGAGATGCTGCCGACGATCGCCGCCACGCTGCCGGTGTTCGTCGCCGGCGGCATCGGCCGCGGCGAGGCGATCGCCGGCTATCTGGAGATGGGCGCCGCCGGCGTGCAGCTCGGCACGCGCTTCGTCTGCGCGCACGAATCGATCGCCCACGCGAACTTCAAAAAGGCGTTCATCCGCGCCTCCGCGCGCGATGCGGTCGCCAGCGTGCAGATCGATCCGCGCCTGCCCGTCATCCCGGTGCGCGCGCTGAAGAACGCCTCCACCGACCTGTTCACCGCCAAGCAGCGGGAGGTGGCGCAGGCGCTGGACGAGGGCACGCTCGCCATGGCCGAGGCACAGCTCCAGATCGAACATTACTGGGCCGGGGCGCTGCGCCGCGCGGTGATTGACGGCGATGTGGAGAACGGGTCGCTGATGGCCGGGCAGTCGGTCGGCATGGTGACGCGGGAGGAGCCGGTGGGCGAGATCGTCGCGACGCTGCTGGCGGAAGCCTCCGCCGCGCTGGAGCGCCGCGCCGCCTGATCCTCCCTCCGTTCGGCTTGCCCCGCCCGGCGAGGTGAGGTCGCGACGTCCACCATCCGAACGTCACGACGGCGCAGGCGGTGTGGCCGTGGTTCATCGCCGGTGGTGCTGCGCGCCGCCCGATGGCGCAAGCGCCATTGGAAAGCGCCCGGCCTTTCTGTTAGCGCTGCCTCATGCCCCAGACGCCCCCCGGCACGGCGACCTCCGCCGCGCGCGAGATCCTCACCCGTTTGCACGACGTGATGGCCGCGCGCACCAACGCGCAGGCCAAGCTCAACCAGGTCGTGCAGATCATCGGCGCGGCGATGGATAGCGAGGTGTGCTCGATCTACCTGCTGCGCGATGGCGTGCTGGAGCTGTACGCCACCCGCGGGCTGCGGCAGGAATCGGTCCACGTCACCAAGCTGGCGCTGGGCGAGGGGCTCGTCGGCAAGATCGCCGAGCAGGTCGAGACGCTCAATCTGGACGAGGCGACCAGCCATCCGGATTTCGCCTACAAGCCGGAGACGGGCGAGGAACTCTATCACAGCTTCGCCGGCGTGCCGATCGTGCGGCGCGAACAGGCCGTCGGCGTGCTGGCCGTGCAGCACGAGGCGTCGCGCCGCTATGCCGAGGTGGAGATCGAGGCGCTGCAGACGGTGGCGATGGTGCTGGCGGAACTGATCGCCGGCGCTGGCCTGATCGACGAGGCGCGCGGGGGCGCCGCCGCCGCGCGAGGTCAGGGCGCCGTCCGCCTCTCCGGCCTGAAGCTGGTCGAGGGCATGGGGCGCGGCCACGCCGTGTTCCACCAGCCGCGCATCCATATCGAGCATACCGTCGCCGAGGATACGGAGGCCGAGCGCCACCGCGTCTACGCCGCCTTCCGCCAGATGCGCGAGCAGATCGAGCGGATGACCAGCCAGGCCGAGTTCGGCGTGGCGGGCGAGCATCAGGACGTGCTCAACACCTACAAGATGTTCGCCTATGACGAGGGCTGGAGCCGCCGCATCAACGAGGCGATCGACAGCGGCCTCACCGCCGAGGCGGCGATCGAGCGGGTGCAGCAGCGCACGCGCATGCGGATGCGCGAGATCAGCGATCCGCTGCTGGCCGATCGCATGCACGATCTGGAGGATCTGTCGAACCGGCTGCTGCGCATCGTCTCCGGACAGCTCGGCACCGCCGCGCAGCTGGGCCTGCGGCAGGATTCGATCCTCATCGCGCGCAACCTGGGGCCGGCCGAGCTGCTCGAATATGATCGCCGCCGGCTGAAGGGCGTGGTGCTGGAGGAAGGCTCGCTCACCGCCCACGTCACCATCGTCGCGCGCGCCATGGGCGTGCCGGTGGTGGGTCGCGTCCGCTCGATCCGGCGGATGGTGGCGGAGGGCGATTTCCTGCTGCTGGACGGCAACCAGGGCGCCGTGTTCGTGCGGCCGACCGCGACAATGGAGGACGCGTTCGACGCCAAGCTCGTCGTCACGCAGAAGCGAAGGGCGGAATTCGCCGCCATGCGCGATCTGCCGCCGCTGAGCCGGGACGGCGTGCGCATCACGCTGATGGTGAACGCCGGCCTGCGCGACGACGTCGCCGCGCTGGACGTGACGGGGGCGGACGGCATCGGCCTGTTCCGCACCGAGTTCCAGTTCCTCGTCTCCGCCACCCTGCCCCAGCGCGAGCGCCAGCAGCGATTGTATCGCGACGTGCTGGATGCCGCCGGCGATCGCCCGGTGATCTTCCGCACCGTCGATATCGGCGGGGACAAGGCGCTGCCCTACATGAAGGGCGACGAGGATGGCGAGCGCGAGGAGAATCCGGCGATGGGCTGGCGCGCCATCCGCCTCGCGCTCGATCGCGACGCGCTGATGAAGGCGCAGGCCCGCGCGCTGGTGGAGGCCGCCGCCGGCCGCACCCTGAACGTCATGTTCCCGATGGTGTCGGAGCCGTGGGAGTTCGATCAGGCGCAGGCGCTGTTCGAAAACCAGCGCAACTGG
Source organism: Sphingomonas profundi (assembly GCF_009739515.1). NCBI lineage: Bacteria > Pseudomonadati > Pseudomonadota > Alphaproteobacteria > Sphingomonadales > Rhizorhabdaceae > Alterirhizorhabdus > Alterirhizorhabdus profundi. The sequence goes on along the minus strand of NZ_CP046535.1, from coordinate 4,061,435 downwards.
GTGGCGGCGCGCAACCGCCCGGTGCCGCTGGCGATCAACTACGGCACGATGCTGGAGGTGCCGGCCCTGGCCGAGATGCTGGACGTGCTGCTGCCTAAGCTCGACTTCCTCTCGATCGGCACCAACGATCTCACCCAGTTCCTGTTCGCCGCCGATCGCGCCCACCCGAAGCTGGCCGAGCGGTACGACTGGCTCTCGCCCGCGATCCTGCGCTTCCTCGCCCGCGTCATCGGCCAGGCGACGGCGGGCGGCGTCTCCGTCGGCATCTGCGGGGAGATGGGCGGCCGCACGCTGGAGGCGATGGCGCTGATCGGCCTGGGGATCGAGCGGCTGTCGATCACCCCGGCGGCGATCGGCCCGGTCAAGGCGATGATCCGCTCGCTGGACGTGGCGGCGCTCAGGGCCGAGATGCCGGCGTGGCTGGCCGCCGGCCACGCCGACATGCGCCGGCTGCTCGGCGAGTGGGCGGCGGAGCGCGGCGTCAACATCGGCTGAGCCCAAGATCGCCGCCGATCATATGTTTACCATTTGACAGCGCATGGGGGCTGTTGTGACAAGGTCGGGGGCCGCACCTCGACCGGACCGGCGGCCGGGAGTTCGCATGAGTCAGGCCGAAGACCAGTTCCAGTCCTTCCTGCCGACCGGCGTCGGCGAACGGCTGCGCTCGGCCCGCGAGGCGCAGGGCCGCGATCTGGACGAGATCGCGACGATCACCCGCATCCCGCTGCGCCACCTGCGCGTGATCGAATCCGGCGCGCATACCGATCTGCCGGCCACGCCCTACAGCGTCGGCTTCGTCCGCACCTATGCGCAGGCGATCGGGCTGGACGCGGCGAAGCTGGCGCAGGATTTCCGCGCGGAGCTTGGCGCGGCCCCCGTCACGCAAGGGGTCGCCGAGCCGTTCGAGCCGGCCGATCCCAAGCGCGTGCCATCGCGGCTGCTGGCGGCGGTGGCGCTGCTGATCGCGGTGCTGCTGGCGGGCGGCTACGCGGTGCTGCGCAGCGGCACGCTGAGCGGCGAGGATCCGGAGGCGCGCGCGCGGCTGGCCGCCGGCACGGCGACGGTGCCGGCCGCCACGCCCGGCGCCCCTCCGCGGCCGGCGCGCCCGCGCCCCGTGCCGCCGGGCCGGCGCCGGCCGCCGCCGGCCTGGTCGTCGTCACCGCGACGGAGGCGGTGTGGCTGCGCATCTACGAGGGCAATGGCGGCGAGCGGTATATCGAGAAGGTGCTGAACCCCGGCGAGGCGTTCACCGTGCCGGCCACCGCAAAGGATCCGCAGATCCTCACCGGCCGGCCACAGGCGGTGCGCGTCACCGTCGGCGCCACCGTCATCCCGCCGCTCGGCACGCCCGAGCGGACCATCGCCGACGTGAGCCTCCGGCCGGAGGCGCTGCTCGCGCGCGGCGCGGCACCCGCGCCCGCGCCCGCCGCGGCACCTTAATCGCGGGGACAGGAACCCCCTGCCATATGGGCCTGCCATGCAGCCGCCCCGTCTCGCCTGAAGGAACCCGGATGCGCCTCGCCCTGATCGCCGCCCTGCTGCTCGCCGGATCGGCCGCCCCCGTGTTCGCGCAGGAGGCCGGCGTCGGCCAGCGCGTCGACCGGCTGGAAAAGGAGATGCGCGCCGTGCAGCGCAAGGTGTTCCCCGGCGGCACCCAGCAGTTCCTCGAAGCCGATATCGGCCGCCCGGCCGCCACCCCCACCCCCACCGGCGTACCGGCGTCCTCGCCGGTCGAGGATCTCTCGGCGCGGGTGAGTTCGCTGGAGCAGGAGCTCGCCCGCCTGACCGGCCAGATCGAACAGAACGGCTACAAGGTCCGCCAGCTGGAGGAGCAGTTCGCCCGCTTCAAGGCCGATGCGGATGCGCGGCTGAACACGGTGGAGGGCAACGCCCCGCCCACCGCCATCACGCCGGGCCGGCAGTCCCCGTCCGCCGCCACGCCGGTCGCCCCGGCCACGCCGCCCGGCCGCGCCGCTGCCGAACCGGCGGCGCCGCCGGCGGAAAGCGCGTCGGTCGATCCGGGAGAGGACGCCTATCTGGCCGGCTATCGCCTGTGGGAGCAGAAGAAATACGCCGAGGCGGCGACCGCGCTGAAGGATGTCGTCGCCAAATATCCCAAGCATCGCCGCGCCAGCTACGCGCAGAACCTGCTCGGCCGCGCCTATCTGGACGACGGCAAGCCCGGCCTCGCCGCCGAGGCATTCTATGCCAACTACCAGAAGATGCCGCGCGGCGATCGCGCGCCGGACAGCCTCTATTATCTCGGCCAGTCGCTGATGAGCCTCAAGCCCGCCAAGGCGGCCGACGCCTGCAAGGTGTATGCGGAGCTGATCGACGTCTATGGCGAGAAGATCGCCCAGCCGCTCAAGGATCGCGTCGCCAAGGCGCGCGCCGATGCCAAGTGCGGCGCCTGAGCCGCCGGGGAGACGCGCGGCGCCTGAGCTCCCGGGGAAACGTGCGGCGCACGAGCCGCTGATCCCCGATCCCGCTCTCGTCGCGCGCTTCCACGCGGCGCTCACGGCCCTGCACCCCTTCGCCTCGGCGGAACGGCTGGGCCTCGCCGTGTCGGGCGGGCCGGACAGCCTGGCGCTGCTGCTGCTCGCCGCCGCCGCCTTTCCCGGCCGGATCGAGGCGGCCACCGTGGATCACGGCCTGCGCCCGGCCGGCGCCGACGAGGCACGGATGGTGGCCGCGCTCTGCGCCCGCCTGGACGTGCCGCACGCCACCCTGAGCGGCGTCTGGAACAGCGACGCGCCGGAAGGGCTGCAGGCCGCCGCCCGCGCCTATCGCTATCGCCAGCTCGCCGGCTGGTGCGTCGATCGCGGCCTCGCCTTGCTGGCCACCGGCCATCATGCCGACGATCAGGCGGAGACGCTGCTCATGCGCCTTGCGCGCGGCGCGGGCGTCGGCGGGCTCGGCGCGATCCGCGCAGCCCGTCCGCTCGCGGCGGACGACGGCCGTGCGCTGCCGATCCTGCTCGTCCGCCCGCTGCTGCGCGTTCCCAGGCGGGCGCTAGGCGAGGTGGTCGCCGCCGCCGGCCTCGTCGCGGCGGACGATCCCTCCAACGCCAGCGACCGCTTCGATCGCACCCGCGCGCGCCGGCTGCTGGCCACGACGGACTGGCTCGATCCGGCCAGACTCGCCGCCGCCGCCAGCCATCTGGCCGATGCCGAGGCTGCCCTCGCCTGGGCGGCGGACCTCGCCTTCGCCAACCACGCGACGCTTGCGCGAGGAGCGGCCGACGGCGCGGAATGGCTGGTCGATCCGGCGCACCTGCCGGCCGAGATGCTGCGGCGGGTGGTGGCGCGCGTGCTGGCGCTGGTGGAAGGCGAAGCGCAGGCGGGCGCGTGCGCCATGCCGCCCACGGGGCCGGACCTCACCCGCCTGATCGATCGGCTGGCCGGCGGCGCGCCCGCCACCCTCGGCCACGTCCTCGCGCGGCCGGGCGCGCGCTGGCGCTTTGCGATGGCGCCGCCCCGGCGCGGCGGGGTACCGGGCTGATTCCGGCCGGTCCGCCCGGAAAACATGATCGCCCCCGGCCCCGTTGCATTGCCATTAACCCGTGATCGCTTATCTTGTTGGCTCGAAGGATCGGAGCTTCCATGAACGACGATAAGGAACCGCAGGCCAACCCCTGGATGAAGAGCCTGCTCATCTGGGTCGGCATCCTGCTGGCCCTCGTCCTGTTCGTGTCGATGTTCGACAGTTCCTCGCGTACCGCCGAGGGCAGCAGCATCGCGTATTCCGAGTTCCTCGCCCGCGTGGACGAGGGCACGGTGAAGAATGCCGAGATCGCCGGCAACGTGATCTCCGGCAAGCTCACCAACGACCAGTCGTTCCGCACCTATGCGCCGACCGACGCGAATCTCGTCGATCGCTTGAAGGACAAGGGCGTCGAGTTCCGCGCGAAGCCCGAGGAGCAGGCGAGCTTCTGG